>JAPLKY010000272.1 GCA_026387805.1 Candidatus Krumholzibacteriia bacterium | reverse complement strand
TCACGTATCGCGGTGATGTGGCCGGCCCGGTGTCTTCTCGGCTGAAGCCGACCCTGTGCCACCCCACCGTGGCGAGGTAGATGGCGGTCATCACTCTGGTCACGACGCTCGGCACATAGGATGAGCGGAGGGCAACCACCGTTCTGCCGTCCACACCGGCAGCCTCAAGCTCAAACCGGTGGGCCGTGGTCCCGAAGAGCCCCTTGGGAGCGCTGAGCCCAACGGACAAGAAGCCGGGCTCCGCCGGCACGTCCTTCGCGGGGTACCTCGTGCGGATGCTCTGGGACGCGGGGCTCGAGCTCGGCTCTTCGGTGCGCACCGTCGCCGAGCTCCGCAAGGCGCTCGAACGGGATACCGACCTCAAGACCGCCGTTCTCGACGGCCGCTGGATCTGCGGTGACGAGTCGATGAAAGAGGCGCTGCAGGCGATCAAGACCGAGGCGCGGGGGCGCGAGAGCGGCGATCTTCTCGAGGCAAAGCTCGACGAGGCGCGCCGCCGCTGGAGAAAATTCGGATGGAGCTACCACCTCATCGAGCCGAACGTCAAGGAAAGCCCCGGGGGGCTCCGCGACCACCAGATGATCCGATGGGTGGGCATGGTGCTCCCGTGGGACGGCACGCTCGAGGGGCTGTACCGTCTCGCCATCATCGACCGTCAGGAGATCGACGACATCCGGCGGGCGCACGATTTTCTGCTCAGGACCCGCAATGAGCTCCATTTTCTCATGGGATCCAACTGGAACGTGCTCACGCTCGATCTCCAGCGCTCGGCCGCGAAGGGCCTCGGCTACACGGACGGCGGCGGGCTCCTCGCCGTCGAGCGCTTCATGCGCGACTACTACTCGATGACGCGCGCCATCTACACGCTCCTCGAACGCTTTCTCGACGAGACGACCGGCGAAGGGAATCTCCGGATCATCGACGGCGCGCTCTACCGGAGGGTGGGGACGAAGGGGCTCGGCCAGCTCGATCTGCGCCTCGGACGCGCGCGAATGAAGGAGGATCCGCTCTTCCCCTTCAAGGAGCAGCTCCGCACGGGCAAGCGTTTCACTCCGCAGATGGAGCGCCGCATCAGAAACGCGTTCAGACCGGCGAAGCTTGGTGTCGGCGTGATGGAGCGAATGCGCCGATCATTCATAGAGCTCCTCGAGCTCCCGGGGAGAAAGGCGCCCGTGATACGGAGCATGCACGAGCTCGGCGCGCTCAAGCATCTCTTTCCGCCGTTCGAAAAGCTCACCTGCCTCAAGAAATACGACCTCTATCACCAGTACACTGCCGACGAGCACACCCTTCAGGCGATTGCGAACCTCGAAGAGCTCGAGGGGCGCGAAGGGGGGCTCATGCCGCGGATATACGACGAGGTCGCGGAGCGGACCGAGCTCCTCCTCGCCACGCTGCTCCACGACATCGGCAAACCGAGCGCGCGGGGCCACGCCCGCTCCGGAGCGCGCATGGCCGATTCCCTCCTCCGCGCGTTTCCCGTCTCGCCGCGCTCGCGATCGCTCGTCGCGTTTCTCGTGCGGAACCATCTGCTCCTCTCGCATTTCAGCCAGCGGCGTGACATGGAGGACCGGGACACGGGGCTCCAGTTCGTGAAGAGCGTGAAGAACCACGTGAACCTCAAGCTCCTCTACCTCCTCACCTGCGCCGATCTCAAGGCGACGGGGCCGAGCGTCTGGACCGGCTGGAAGGAGAACCTCCTCGAGGACCTCTACTTCAAGGGCTCGAGGATGCTCGCCGACAAATCGGAATCGGGCGCCTTCTTCATGAAGATGCTCGAGAAGCGGCACGGGAAGATGATCGAGCTCTGCGAGTCCAACGAGGAGCGCGCCGCGATGGAAGTGCACCTCGCGAACCTTCCCGATCGCTACGCGATGGTCGTCACACCGGCGCGGGCGAAGGCGCACGTCGCGATGGTGGGCCGCCTCCGCGCCCGCGGCGTGATCGTCGAGATCAGGAGGCTTCAGCATTCGATCGAGCTCACCATGTGCACGCGCGACAGGCCCTTCAGGCTCTCGCAGCTCTGCGGCGTCATCACGATCAACGATCTCAACATCCTCGGCGCCTTCGCGTTCACGAGGAAGGACGGCATCGTGATCGATCTCTTCCACTGCACGGGCGTCGATGGCCGTCTTGCGCTTTCGCCGGAGACGGCGAAAAAGCTCGAGCGCGATTTCGCCGCGGTGCTCGCCGGCGAGATCGATCTCGAGAAGGCATACGCCGCCCACGTCGAGCGCTGGAAATGGCGAACGGCGAAGGGAGGGCGCGTGTCCACCGTCATCGAGTTCGAGAACGATCTCTCCCGCGAGAGCACGATCATCGATCTCTCAGCGCGCGATCGGCCCGGGCTCCTCTACCGAGTGACCCGCATACTCTCCGCGGAGGGGCTCGACATACAGAGCGCGCAGATAACGACGCGGGGGGAGATGGCCGCCGACTCCTTCTACGTGAAAACCTCCGACGGGAAGAAGCTCGCCGACGCGGCGAAGATGCGCGAGGTCAGGCTGCGGCTCAAGGCGGAGCTGGACGCGGGCGGCTGATTATCCCTCTATTGAATCCTCATCATGAAGCGCTCGTAGATTGTCCGAACGTCGTTTTTCATTCCCGCGAGCCGTTGGAGGAACGAAGCTTCATCCGCCACGAGGTCGCCGAAGAGACGCGAGAAATAGCTCTCGAAGAAATCCTCCCGCTCGGGGGACGGCGGGTAGGGGATCTCGTGCAGGGCCGCGGCGTGCTCCATCGTCCAGAAGAGCCGATACGCGGCGAGAAGCGCCGCGGCGTCGCCGGCTTCGAGCAGCCTCGCCGATTGCAGCCTCTCGAATTCCCCGCGATGATCCGTTGAAGGGGCTGCCTCGACGATCCCGCGCAGCCGCGCCGCGGACAGCAGAAAATCGACGTCGTAGAGCCCGCCCGCCGCGTGCTTCACGTCCCACGGGCCCTTCGAGAGCGCCTCGAGCTTCGCACGCGACTCGATGAGCCGCGCCTTCCAGCCCTCCCGCCCGAAAACGACCGGCAGCGTGCGCGCGAGTATAGCCTCGAACGCCCTCCCGGTCCCCGCGTCTCCGCAGATAAACCGGCACTTCGAATGCGCGAGAATCTCCCACAGGGACGCGCGAGTTTGCAGATAGCTCTCACAGTAGTCGAGCGTCTGGACGAGGGGCGCGCCCCCCCCCTCGCCACGGAGCCGCATATCGATAACCCCGAGCCGGATCGCGCGTGCGTCGTCGATAACGCGCCGAACGACATCCGCTTCGAGCGCAGCCGCGCGCTCGTCCGTCGTCACGGCGATGAGATCGAGATCGCTTCCGAATCGCGCGCCGCGTGTCGCGAGCGAGCCGGCCGCGAAGAGCGCGAGCCCCCCTGTTCCTCCGCCGTTCTTTTCGAAGAGAGCGCCGAGCGCCCGCTCCGACGCCTCGGTGAAAAGCGGCCCCAGAATCTTCGGGCCATTCTCGGGAATCGGATTTCGGCTATGAATGGACAGAAGCTCCTCCTCGTATCCGCGCGCGAGTCGCGCAAGCGCGTCCTTCGCCTTCGGATCCGGCGGTGCTCCCGGCGGCGCCCCCTCCGCGAGAAGATCGAGGAGCTCGATCCGGTTCGCGAGCGTCTCCGAGAGCTTCGTCGAGAGGGACGCGACCGCGAGAAGGAGACGCAGGAGATCCCCCCCGCCCTGGAGGAGCTCGAGCGTTGATCTGACCGCGCCCGTGGCCTTCACGATCCGCACGAAATTCTTCAGCGTGAGGGAGGGATCGGGCGTCGTCGACACCCGCTCCAGAATGCCCGGGAGCGATTTCGCGGCCGCCGCGAGCGTTTCCAGCCCCTCGAGGCGGGGGAAATCGCCAAAGACGAGCGCGCTGAGAAAGCGGTGAGCCTCCTCCCCCTCGTTAAAACCGTATTTCGAGAGAATCTCCTCCACCGCGCGGTCGCTCGCCGGGAGCGAGAGGAGGAGCGGGATCTCGCCGGGAACGCGGTTCTTGAAGCAGCCGTCGAAGAGGTGTTCCACCTCGGCGAGCGATCTCCCAAGCTCGGCGGTGAAATTTTCCGGCGTGACGCCGCGGAGCGCGCTCCGGCATACGCGCTCGGCCGTCTTCGCGAGATCCGCCTCCGCGGAGGGAAGCGTGTGCGTTCGGACGTTGCGAAGCATCTGCATGCGGTGCTCGACGGTGCGGAAGAGGCGGTAGCTCCGCTCGAGCGTTTCCTTGGCCTCCGCGCTCAGGAGGCCGTTTCGGGCGAGGCGCTCGAGCGATTCGAGCGTGTTGCGCGAGCGAATCCCGGGGCGGCTCCGCCCGTGCATGAGCTGGATGCCCTGCGCGATGAACTCGATGTCGCGGATCCCTCCCGACATGAGCTTGATGTTGCCCGTGCGTTCCTCGTCGGAGAGGTGGGCCATCCATCGCGTTCGCATCGTCACGATCTCGTCGAGAGGATCGATGCTCGGGGCGGGAGCGAAGATGGCCTTTGCGCAGTTATCGACGAAGGCGTCGCCGACCGGCCGGTTCCCCGCCGAGAGACGAGCCTTGATGAGCGATTGCAGCTCCCACGGCTTCGCCCTGCGCTGGAGATAGTTGAGATGATCGGCGAGCGTCACCACGAGCGGGCCGCTGTCGCCGTCGGGGCGGAGCCTGAGATCGACGCGGTAGAGCATCCCTTCCTCGGTGGGCGCCGAGAGATACTCCGTGGCGCGCCGGGCGAGAGCGTCGTAGAAGGCTCGTTCGCGCTCCCCCTCGGTCGCCTCGCACACGTACATGAGATCGATATCGGACGAATAGTTGAGCTCGGTTCCGCCGAGCTTGCCGAGGGAGATGACGGCGAACCGGTGGTAGGGGATCGCCGCGTCGAAACTCCACGCCGTCTCTCCGGGCCCGGCGCTCGCGGCGAGCTCCTCGAACGCCATGCAGGCGGCGGTCTCGATGATTGCATCGGCGAGAAACGAGAGCTCGGCGGTCACGTCCTCGACTCTGGCGAGCCCCATGAGGTCCCGCGCGCCGATGCGGAGCATCTCGCGGCGGAAATAGCGCTTGATGCTGTTGATGCGCCGTCGGGGGTCCCTGAACGGCTCGATCTGCCGCTGGAGCTCGAAGCGATAGGCGCTGAAGGCTTTCGTGGCTCCGAGCGTGCCCTCCTCGACGAGCCACGAGAGGTAGCCGGGATTGCGTTCGAGTATCTCCGTGAGAAAATAGCTGCATGAGAAAATGGTGACGAAGAGCCGCGCGATCGGCCTCGCGAGGAAGAGCGAATGAAGAAAACGCGCCGGTGCGATTCTCGATTCGACGAAGCGCGCGAGGTTGAGAAGCGCCATATCGGGATCGCTCGAGGAGGCGAGCTCGGCGAGAAGATTCGCGATGTTCTCGGGAGGCGGCGCCTCCGCTCCGGAGCCCGGAACGAGCCTCCGCCAGAGCGAGACCGCCTTCGCGGGGTCCGCGAACCGGAGCTCCGCGAAGAGCGCCTCGAGCTCCTTCGCTTCCGTTCCCTCGTCGATCGCGCGCCGTGCGAGCCTGTCCTG
>JAPLKY010000030.1 GCA_026387805.1 Candidatus Krumholzibacteriia bacterium | reverse complement strand
CGTCGAGGCGGATGCGCTCATGCGGGCGGAAGATGTGCGGCGAATAGTACGTGCCCACCCGGAGCCCCGCCGCGCGCAGCACGGAAGAGACGTACGTCGTCACGGAGCCCTTCCCGTTCGTGCCGGCGACGAGAACCGCCGGGTAGCGCCGCTGCGGATCCCCCATCCGCTCGAGAAGGGCGGAGATATTCGTCAGGCTCAGATTCATCCGGGACGGCTTCATCGCGGCGAGGCGCGCGACGTTTCGAAACGGCGCGTCTTCCTCGGACGGAACCGGTTTGTGCGCGGACATGATCGTGCTCTCTTCCTCGGCGTTCGGTGCGGTCGCGGGCTCCCGTCCCGGAGCGGCCGCGCAACTCCCTGAAAATCAGCGCGATGGTATCAATTCCGCCGGGAAGCAAAAAGAGCTTTTTTCGCGACGTTTCCCGCTGCGTCTCAGCGTGCGATCCCGCGCGCGCGCAGCAATCCGGCGACGATCGCGCCCAACGATCGAGCGCCCTCATTGCCGCTCTCGAGAACTTCGGCGTGAACGGTCCGATTCTCCGAGACGGCGGCGGTGTAGTTCGTTATCCAGCTCATGCACGCGGCTTCGATTCCGAATCTCCGGGCCGCGATGAGCTCGGGGAGTGATGACATCGTCGCCGCGTCCGCGCCCATGAACGCCGCGGCGCGGGCTTCGGCCGCCGTTTCGTAGGTCGGCCCGCTCGTCCAGCAGAGGACGCCCTCGGCGAGCGCAATCCCGGCCGCGCGCGCCGCGCTGCGGAGCGTCGCCGAAAGCCCTTTCGATACGACGGGGGCCGTGCGGCTTCGCTCGGCTCCCCGCGGGGGGCCGCCGAACGGCTCGCGGTTGAAGCGAAGCCCCGACCTCGAAGGAAAGGCTATAACGTCGGTCGCAAGCATCCACGTCCGTATCGGGATCCGGCGCGCGAGGCTCCCCGCCGCCTGCGTCACGATGATGGACGAGCAGCCCGCGTACTTCGCAAGCGACACGGGGGAAGCGAGCGTATCCGCGCCGGCACGCTCATACGCATGAAACCTTCCCGCGAAGAGGAGCACCGGCGCGCCCGCGAGACGGCACAGCGAAACGAAACCGGGATGTCCCGCGACGGAAGTTCGTCCGAAACCGGGGATGCGCTCGTAGGGAACGCACGCGATCGATTCGAGCCCGAGGGCGAGCTTCGAGAGGCCGCTCCCGAGCACGATCGCGCACGCCGCCGCGCCGCGCATCGCGCGAAGCTCCTCATTCGCCGAATAGATATTCCATGATGATCGCATCTTCGTCCGTATCGCTGTAGTACCGGCGCCGCGTTCCGATTTCGACGAATCCGTGCATCCGGTAAAAGGCGCGCGCCGAAGCGTTTCCCTCGCGAACCTCGAGTATTATCCGAAGGGCGCCACGGGCTTTTCCCCGCTCCATGACGGCGCGGAGGATCTCGCCGCCGAGGCCCCGCCTTCGCGCCGCGGGAATGACGGCGATGCTGAGAAGGTGTATCTCGTCGTACGCGATCCACGCGGCGGCGTAGCCCGCGACGTTCCCGTCCTCGACGAGAACGAGATTGATCGCCTGATCCCTGAATCTGAGCTGCGATCTGAACATTCCCTCGGTCCACGGCGTGATGAAGCTCGAGCGCTCGATCTCCATCACGGGAGGAATGTCCCCCGAGGTCATTTCGCGGATCGTCGCTTCCGTCACCGCGCCCCTCCCCCCCGCTTCCGGATGCCCGCGGTATCGGGCAGGCGGGCGTCGGGCGGACGGATGTAGAGGGGTTCGAGGGAGAAGAGCTCTTC
>JAPLKY010000163.1 GCA_026387805.1 Candidatus Krumholzibacteriia bacterium | reverse complement strand
ACGTCGGTTTCATGAAAATCGCGCGGGAAGATATCGTAACGCTCGGCAAACACGGGCACGGCGGCCTTTCCGAGCATTCCCTTCGCGCCCGTGATGTAGATTCTGTCCACGGCGTGTCCCTCGCAGGGGCTCAGCGGTCCTTCCGGCTCCAGTCGTACGGTATTTCCTTCGAGTGCGCGTCGATGCGGAACTCGTCGGGATCGTCGTAGCGATAGAGCTCGGTCGGGGTGTTGATGACGATCGCTTCCTCGACGGAGATGCACTTGAAGCCGTGGCAGACGCCTGGCGGAATATGGATCCGCACGGGATTGTGCGTTCCCGCGAAAATCTCCATCAGCGCGCCGCGCGTGGGGGATTCGGCGCGCATGTCGTAGAGGACGATCTTCATCATGCCGGATACGACGACCATGTTGTCGTGCTGCTTCTTATGGTAATGCCATCCCTTGACCGCGCCGGGATAGGCCGTCGTCATGTACACCTGGCCGAATTTCAGAAAATCGCTTTCGTCGCTCCGCATCATTTCCATGAGGCGGCCGCGTTCATCGGGGATCACCTTGAGCTTCGCGATAGTGACGCCGTCGATCATGAACAATCCCTCCGTGCCTCCAAACGTTCTCGTGCCGAAAAGGGCTGTCATCACTGTATAGATCGGGAGTCCGCGTGTCAATGCCTCTCGAGGAAGCTCGTGCCTCGCATCCCGCCGGCAGCGCGCGGAAGCTCTTCTCCCGGCTCTCCCGAGGAGAGAACGTCGAGGACCGTCGCCGCGACGTTGAGGGGGGAGACGTGTTCACGGCGCACCGTGCGGTCGCCGAGCGGTCCGACCATGAGAACGCCCGTCGTACGGTGGCCGCCCGAGATCTTGCGGTGACGGGGATTCACTGTGACGAGGGGGCGGTAGAGCGACCAGCTCGTCCCGTAGCGCGCCGCCATCTCATAGAGGACGTCGGGGAACTTGTCGATGTGCGGCCCGTTGTAGATCTCCTCGCGGCGCCTCGCCCACAGGAAGACGCGCTCGCCGCGATCGTCTCGTGCGTCGAGGAGTAGCGCGATGATCGTCTCGCGCACGCGTTCGTAATCGCGCACCTCTTTGGCGCACCGTTCCTTCGACACGTCGATTCCTCCAAAGGGATTGTTTCCGCCGAAGGCGGACGCGGTGGCGATGTTTCCGGTCCGCTCGGTGAGGAAGTCTCCTTTCTTGAGCTTGCGCGTCCAGGGGAGCATGCGCGCGACGCGATACGAGAGATCCTCGAGATCGAGCCGGTGCAGCGTCTCGAGCGCGGCGTCCTTCGCCCGATCGATATGGTAGCGAGGGCTGAGTATCTTCGGCCCCTTGATGCGGCTCGCGAGAAGGCCGTTTTCGAGAAGGAGCCTGTTCACGTTGAAATGGAGCGTCGGACGCATCCCGTGTCCATGATCGCTGATGATGAGCACCGTCGCATCCGGACCGGCGCTCCGCACGATTCTGCCCACGCACTCGTCGAGGAATCGATGGAATTCCCTGACGGTATCGCCATGCGCGCTCCGGCGCGGGTGAGTCGGATCCGCGGGATCGTGGTAGCGCCAGAAGAAATGGAAGATGCGGTCGAGCGTGAGAAGCGTCACGAATGCCAGATCCCACGGTTCGTTATCGAGGAGCTTCACGGTGAAATCGACGATGTCGCGCGTTTCCGCCTTGCTCTTCTCGGCGAAGGACGAGAGCTCGCGTTTTTCGGGGAAGTCGACGATGCCTCCGAGCGGCGGAAGTCGATACCGGCCGCGAAGGCTCTCCGGCCGGATCTCCGCCTCTCCCGAGATGAATACCGGACCGCTCGCCATGATTCCCTTCACGTCCCATGGGGGATAGGCGAGGAGGGGATTGACGACGATCGATCGTTTCCCCATCGCGCTCGCTGCGTCCCAGAACGTCTTTCCCCTGAAACGACCCGTGTCGACCGAGAATTGCCGGGCGCCCTTCTTGAAATAATCGATGCTCTCGAGAATGCCGTGCTCGCTCGGATCGAGACCGGTGAAGATGCTGATCCAGGACGGAATGCTGTCCGGGGGGAAGATCGAATCCATCGGGCCCGCGAAACCGGAAACCGCCAGCGCGCGAAGGTTGGGAAGGGAGGGAAGAAGCGGCTCCAATACCCGCCAATCCATTCCATCGATGCCGATGACGACGATGCGGCTCACGAATCCTCGCCTCGATTCCCCCCGCGGGAAAACGATGCGATCCGTTTCTCGCGCCAGGGCGCGGCGAGCTCCCATACGGAGCATGCGACCGATTCGACGCTTGCGCCTCCGTCGATGATCGGCGCCCGGAGTATGCGGGCCAACGCCGCGTAGTATTCGCGCCTGTCGGCGAGATAGGCCGCGGGGGTTCCATCCGATTTTCGCGTCGCGCCCGTCTCCGGATCGATATCGATGAAGATGACGAGGCCGGGCTTCGGGAACAGGGAAAGGAGCGGATGATCCATCAGCTCGTCGAGGCGGCTCGCCGGGAGGGAGAAGTTGATCGCGACGTCGACGAGCGTATCGTATACGTAGCGGTCGCAGAGGATCGTGACGCCCTTTCGGCGATGGGCGAGAAACCGGGCGCGCACCTGCATCGCGTATTCGCTCCAAACCATCATTTGCCAGAGATCGCGTTTCCAGACGCTCTTCATGCTGCGTCGCTTTGCGTCGGTGAAACCGCGATAGTCCTCCGCCTTCACTCGTGCGTGCGCTCTGAGATACCTCTTGGCGAGCCGGATGACGCCTGCGCTGAGGAACGGTTTCCATCGGTTCCAGAGAACCGCCGCCGGAATGCCGGCCTCCCCGAGCCGCTCGGCGAGGATCGCCGTCTGCGTCGATTTTCCCGATCCATCGAGCCCGCTCAGAACGACGAGCGACGAGGCAGGGGGTGTCGGACCGCGAAAGGGACCCCTCATGGCGCGCCCCCTCCCCCGGATTCCCGCACGAGCGATTGCATCTGCGGGTAGAGATGCGTGCGGAAGACCTTCTCCCAGGAGAATTCCCTCACCTTCGCCGCGGTTTCGGGACGGGAGAGGCGGATCGCGGCGATCTTCTCGGCGATTTCGGAGACCCGGTCGTAGTAATGGAATCCGTTTCCCTCGCGTATCGCCTCGGTGAGGGCGCCGAAGCGGGTCGTCAGAACCGGAAGGTTGCACGCGCACGCCTCGATGACCGAGAGCGGGATATCGACCGCTCCGGTCGGGCTGCTCACGGGGAAGAAATAGCAGTCGGATGCCTGGTAGAGCTCGTGCACGTCGCTGAAATACTCGTCGACGACGATGATACCGGCCATGCGGAGCCGATGAGCCCAGGAAGGCTCGAGCTGCCCCGCCTTGACGACCGGCTGCACGTCCGGTCCCCAATCGCGATAGCGCAGAAGAACTTCGAGATTGCGGTTCTCCTTGATGTGGCCGACGTGGAGCAGGATGTACCGGTCGCGGGGGAAATCGTACTTGCTCTTGAGCTGCGCACGGATTTCCGGACCGACCGGTTTGAAGAGGCGGTCGTCATAGCCCGGCATGATGAAGCCCGTATCGAGGCCGAGCCGTTCGAGCCTCTCCCTGACCGCAAGCACGGGAGAAAGAACAAGATCCGGTTTCCCGAACGCGGAGAGGAGAGCGTGCAACCGGTCCACGCGCCGCGCCTGGAGTCCGATCGTAATGGTGGGTGATTTGGTGAGAAGCCGGAGCAGGGCGCCGCGCGCGATCCCGAAGGAGGTGAGTCCGGACACCGGGACATAGACGACAACGTCGAATCGCTCTCTGCGCGTGATCCGGAGAAGCTCCATCGTGACGAGCGTCTTCGGCGACAGCGCCCTGAGCGCTCGGATATCGGGATCGAACTCTCCAACCGCATGTACGACAGTCAGTTCCCCCTCGCGGTGGAGGAAGCGGCAGAGGTGCATGAGGAACACGAGCGATCCCTCGCGCGGCTTGTTCGTTATCTCTTCCGAGGCCAGGAGTATCTTCATAGGTATTGCGCAACGGCTTGAAGATGAGCGTCTTTATTGCGCTATTATGATGTTTTTCGAGGATCGCGACAATGAAAATCGGGAAGAATCAGGCCGGAATATGGAAAGATATTTGCTATGATAGCTCCCGACGGCAAATATTGGGTGGAATAGCGCCGCTAAACATGATATAATCTTTCAACTTGGGCGAAGAGTCAAACGAGGTTGTGCATCATGAGCAAGAAGATCCCTTTCATTGACCTCCAGATCGGCACCAGAAAAATCAGAAAAGAGATCGACGAAGCGATCGGGCACGTTCTCGACAGTACCGCCTTCATACTCGGACCGGAGCTCGAGGCGTTCGAGGTGGAATTCGCCAAGTACTGCGAGGCAGCCCATTGCGTCGGCGTGCATTCCGGCACGGCCGCGCTCCATCTTGCGCTCGCGTCCTACGGGATCGGACCGGGCGACGAGGTCATCACGGTTCCCAATACCTTCATCGCGACGGTCGAGGCCATCGCCATGGCGGGAGCGAAGCCGGTGCTCGTGGACGTGCGCAAGGACAATGCGCTCATCGACGTCGAGCGGGTGAGCGCGGCGATCACCCCGCGCACGAAAGCGATTATTCCGGTTCACCTTTTCGGGCAGCCGTGCGACATGGATCCGCTCATGGAGCTCGCGAAAAAGCGCGGCATTGTCGTCATCGAGGATTCCTGTCAGGGGCACGGGTCGACGTACAAGGGACGACGGGCCGGTTCGCTCGGCCATGCGGCGGCGTTCTCGTTCTATCCGAGCAAG
>JAPLKY010000194.1 GCA_026387805.1 Candidatus Krumholzibacteriia bacterium | reverse complement strand
CAAAGTGTCCAAGGACGCACTTTTTCGCTTCCCGGTTGATCAGGAGAGCTATGCCTACCACGGCACAATGGGTGTCGCCGCAGAGCCTTCGGAGTTCCGCGATCGTTCCGCAGCCGTCGTCGGTGACCATGGTCGCATCGAGAATGACGATGTCGAAGGGGCTTCCCGTATCGAGCGCTTCCCGCAGCGCTTCGATAGCTCCGGCGCAGTCGTTTCGCGAGACCACCTGTTGGCCGAGCGAAACGAACATGCGCGTGATAACGTCGAGAGCCCGTCCGTTGTCGTCGACGACGAGCAATTTCTTGACGGGCAATGGCCCGGTATCGAGCCTGTCGCAGGGGGCATCTCCGGATTTCCCGAGCCATGCGGTGAAATGGAAGGTGCTGCCCGCGCCCTCCGTGCTCTCGGCCCAGACGTCTCCCCCAAGAAGGTTCGCCGTCTCCTTGCAGATCGTGAGTCCGAGCCCGGTGCCTCCGTGCTTTCTCGTCGTCGACTCGTCGGCCTGCCGGAAGGGCGCGAAAATGAGCGACAGCTTGTCGCCCGGAATGCTGATCCCGGTGTCCCGCACCGTCACGTGGAGCTTGAATCGATCCTCTTCGAACTGCTCCGCGTTCATGGCGAGCTCGATCTCGCCCGTTTCGGTGAACTTGGACGCGTTGGTGAGGAGGTTCGTGAGGACCTGGCGGAACCGGAAGGGATCGCCCCGCACCTCCGAGGGAACCCTCTCGTCGATGTTGCAGAGAAGCTCGATGCGTTTCGACGCGATATCGGAGCAGATGAGTTGGCAGACCTCATGTGCGATACGATCCGGTTCGAACGGCACGTTCTCGAGCTCGAGCTTTCCCGCCTCGATCTTCGAGAAATCGAGGACGTCGTTGATGAGAGAGAGGAGCGCGTCGGCGCTCATCTTGACGATTTCCGCGTGCTCGCGTTGTTCGTTCGTCAGATCGTCCTCCATCATCATGTCGGTGAAGCCGATGATTGCGTTCATGGGCGTTCTGATTTCGTGGCTCACGTTCGCGATGAACTGGCTCTTCGCCTTATTGGCCTGCTCGGCCTCTTCCTTCGCCTGCCAGAGTTCCTTTTCCGCCTCGATGCGCTCGCTCAGGTCGCGCAGGATTCCGGTGTATCCGACGGGATTGCCGGAATCGTCGCGCAGGACGTGGCCGTTCTCCTCGATCCACGTCGCCGCGCCATTCTTGTCCAGGACGCGGAACCTGCTCATGGTTTCGACCCCCGTTGTCATCGTTTCCCGGAAGCTCCGGACCACTTCGGCCCGGTCGTCGGGATGGACGAACTCCAGCATATCGCGGGACGCCAATTCATCCGGCGTGTAGCCGAAGTGCGAAACCTGCGGGCTGACGTAGGTGAGATGGATCTCCGCGTCGACCTGAAAGATGACGTCGCTCGTGCTCTCGGTGATCCTGCGGTATTTCTCCTCGCTGATTCGGAGCGCCTCTTCCGTCCGCTTGCGGTCCGTGATATCCCGGTAGATGGCGTAGACGGCGACCTGTTCGCCGTCGATCACGATCGGGGAGGCGATCACGGAGACTTCAATGGTCGAACCGTCTTTTCGCCGCCGCCGCGTCTCGAAGTTTATGCGCCTGCCGTGCGCCACTTCGCCGGTGAGTTCGTTTGCGCGATCGCGGAGCTCATCGGGGGCCACGAGATCGTCGATGAGTCTTCCGACCGCCTCGTCTCGCGAGTAGCCGAACAAACGCTGGAACTCGTCGTTGATCCGGAGGACGCGGCCGTCGTTGTCGTGGACGACGATGCCCTCGCTGGCGGTCGCGATGAGCTGATCGAGAAAGGCCTTGTCGCGCCGCTCCGCCTCTTCGGCCCGCTTGCGATCGGTGATGTCCCGATAGATGGCGTAGACGGCGACCTGTTCTCCGTCGATCACGATCGGAGAGGCGATCACGGACACGTCGATGATCGAACCGTCTTTTCGCCGTCGCCGCGTCTCGAAGTTTATGCGATTACCGCTCGCCACGTCGCCGGTGATCGCGTAGGCGCTGTCGCGGAGATCGTCGGGCGCCACAAGGTCGTCGATGACTCTTCCGAGCGCTTCATGACGCAAGAAGCCGAACAGCCTCATGAACTCGTCGTTGATCCGAAGCACGTGGCCCTCGTTGTCGCAGACGACGATTCCCTCGCGTGCGGTCTCGATGAGCTGATCGAGGAAGGCCTTGTCGCGCCGCTCGGCCTCTTCGGCGTGCTTGCGATCGGTGATGTCTATACCGAAGGATATCGTGCCGACGATCTTGCCCTGATCCCTGATTTCATTGTTCTGCCAGACGATGTATCGCTCTTCCCCCGATTTCGTGAGGATGGGATTCTCGAAGTTCTTCGGCAGATTTCCCGACGGCAAGCGGGCGAAAGACTCCCAAACGTCCGGGTAGCGATCTTTGGGCACGAGTGTTTCAAACCAGCTGCGATCCTTCAATTCCGCCAGGGAATATCCGGTGATCCTCTCGGCGGCTTCGTTGAAGACCTGAATCGATCCGTTCGCATCCAGCACGACGGCGATTGCGTTCGCCGTTCGAATCAGATTCTCGGCGTAATCCTTTGCTCGATACAGCGCCTCTTCCATGCGTTTTCGCTCGGTGATGGTTTCGAACAGAACTCCGACACAGCTATCCGGCAGAGGAAAGGCCTTAAAGGCGAACCAGGAAGATCCGACGTTCGAGTCGCCGTAGAAGAATTCCTTATTCTCGAAAGGGATTCCCGTGCGGACCACGTCGGCGAACTGCCCGCGAACGCCGAGCTCTCCGAGGCCCGGGAAAATATCGTCTATCTTCCGGCCGATCACCTTATCCTCCGGGAGGTTGACGATGGCGAGCGAGGCGGGATTCAAGGCTACGAGACGAAGGCTCTTGTCGTCATCGGGATCGTCGAGCCGGTACACGTACAGGCCGACCTGCATGCTCAGCACGATGTCGGAGTACTGCCGCAATTGACGTTCGTATTCCATCCGCGTCGTGACGTCAAGGTCCGTTCCCCGATATCCGAGCAGGTTTCCCTCGCTATCCAGCACCGGGACGCCGCCCGTTTCCAGGATGACGATCGAGCCGTTCTTGTGGATGTTCGGATTGATGAAGGTCCGGAACGGTTCCTTGCGCTCGAACGCCGCCATCGCCGCGATCTTGAACTCTTCCCGTATCGAGGGGGCAAAAAGGTCGTAGAAATGCATTTTCCCTACCAGCTCGTCCGGCGCGTATCCAAGGAACTGTTGCACCATGGGATTGCAGTAGCGGTACACGCCGTCCGCGTCCACTTCCCAGATCCATTCGATCGCATTCTCGGCGACCTGCCGGAATCGTTCGTCGCTTTCCCGTCGGGATTGCTCCGCCCGGGAGCGATCGGTGACGTCGAGCATATACTCGACGATGAAGATGAGATTATTCTTGGAGCCGAGGATCGGATGAGCGTGCATCTCGTAGGTTCGGACGGCGCCGCTCGCATCCGTCCTCCTGTGCTCCCGGATCGCATGGATGCGAGTGGCGAGCGCCTTGTACGCGGCGCAGCCGGTGCTCGCTTCGGCGGAAGATCCGGTCAGGGGGCGTGAGCATCGATTCGCGCACTGCCAGAATGCGTCCTCGGCGCGGGCGGCGGCGTTGGCCGTGAGAAGGGTGAGATCGCATGCATCCAGGACGCACATCGGAATGGGGAGCGAATCGATGATTCGGGCAAACAGGGTGTTATCGAGGAGCAGGGTGCTCGCACCCGGCGTCTGATAGAGCGTCAAATCCGATTTCATCAGATTGCCTTCGCGAATGAAAGTAATGCAAGCATACGGCGCCGCCCGTGTCGGATAATCGCCCGCACTCTATCCATTCGCAACGGGCATGCCGCCCGGCTCGGGTCCGCGGAAGCCGTGGGACCTTGGGACCATGCGGCGATCTCGGCGCGGCACGATAGCATGCCGTGTCCGGCCTTTAGTCCCATACGACGGCGGGGAGCTCGCGCGCGGCATGGACGCGAACGGGATGCGGATATGTGCATAATGCATAGGAGGAAACGGTTTGTGCCCGGCGATTATCGAGGTGAGGGGAAGCACCTCAAGGCGCTTCCCCTCGATATGCCGCAGCGGCGTTCGCGCCGCTATCTGAGGAGGAGGATCTTCTTCGTGGCCGATTTCTTATCCGCGACTATCCGGGAGAAATAGACCCCCGAAGCGACACGGGCGCCCGATCCGTTCGTGCCGTTCCAGATAACGGAGTGCGAACCCCCGACGAGCGTTCCTTCGACGAGCGTCCTCACGAGCCTGCCTTGCGCGTCGTAGATCGCGAGACTCGCGCGCCCGGAAGAGGCGAGGGAGAAATCGATCGTCGCCGCGGGGTTGCAGGGATTCGGATGGCACGAGAGCTCGAAGCCCTCATACGGAGGCCGGTTCGGAACAGGATCGTCCGATTCGTCGTCGCCCACGTCCGTTCTCGCCGACCAGCCCGCCAGGACGGCCATCATCCACCACGCGGCGCGCCCCTTCTGCTCGCAGCTCGCATATGAGGTATGTTCGGCGTCGTTGCCAGCGAGATTGGGGTGTTCGACGGGAACCGTGAAGCCGCTATATTCGTAGGTCGAATGCTCCCATTGCTGCGTCGCCGGATTGTACCACCAGGAGTCGAGATCCTCGAAATCATAGAGAACCTTGTTGTTCGCGATGCAAAAATTCCTGATCTGCTCGTTGCGCAGGGCCCTGGTATACCCGTACGAGCCGCTCTCCTGGCCGTTGCCGGTGAAGTACACGAACGTGACGTTCGGGAACTCGCCCTCGAGCGTCTGCATCGCCGTGAGGTATTCCTGAACGTAGCTCTCCGATGCCGTGTTGAGCTCGCTGCACCAGGACATGGCCGAGATGTTCAGCGCGGGCGTCCCGTTGAGAATGCTCCGGGTGGTATTGATCCCCGAACCCCGCCAGTAGCTGTCGGAGGCGACCGCGTCGGTATAGATGCACAGCATGCCGGGCGCGACGGGGAGCGAGCCCCCCGATTTCGGCCATATGGCCGCGTAGAAGGGATCGGCGGCCTCGATGATGCCGAACCCTTCCATGAGCTGCCGCCCGTGCGAGAGCCTCGCATAGTGCCACTTGCACACGCTCTGCGCGGTCACGATCGCGTCCGGCGGGATCGCTGCCAGATCGGCGCAGAGATGATTGATAACGATGGGCGCGCTGCGGCCCGCGCCGAAGGCGGCTGATGCGACGAACAATAGCGCGAGACAGAGCGAAATCGACACTGCGGCAATTTTTTTCATAGGGCACCTTCCTGATCCATTCGATTGAAACACACTACTCCCTGCACCGCCGGGATCGCGATGCGATCGGGATCCCGGTACGCTTCGATATTCTTGTTCCGGCTGAGGAACAGCGGAGAAGGCAATAGCTAGCTCTTCTTGTGCGGCACAAGCAGCAGAGCACCACCGACCACTATCGCCCCCACGCCGGCCCAGAGGGGGACGTTGACGGTGCGTTTTTCCTGAACGGAAAGCTCGACCGAGCCTATCTGGGCTTTGTGGGTATCCTTGGTGTAGACGAACTTGCCATACATGAGACCGACAATGCCGGCCACGATCAATACGATTGCCACACCTTTTGCTGTGCTCATCGTTTCATCTCCTCTCGCTGTCAACGGACGTAATACGTTATGCCGGCGCCCACATAGTTGAACGAATCATCGTTGATCGCTATGCCGAACTCGGCGACCAGGTCGAGCGTCTCGGACAGGCTGTACTCGATTCCGGGCACGAGGTGCAATCTCGTGAACGAATCGTCGACCATCGGCGGGGCATCCTGGATCGACTCGAACGAGAGATCCAGAGCGCCGCACAGCTCCAGCTTCGGGGTGACATGCCCGCTCAGCTGCGGGGTGATATCAAACCCCATCACGTCGAAACGATTATCGCTCCCGAGCATATAGTGGAGGCCTCCCGTCAACGAGAAGTCAAAGCCGGTTTTTTGTTCCTGTTCCGTACCCCGATAGATCCAATACTCGCCATCCGCGCCGATGTATGTGCCATTCTCGAAGAAGCCCAGCTTGGCTTCGGCGTCGAAATGTTCGGTGAATGCATACCCGCCACGAACCGCGAGTCCGAGCTCTTCGTCCGCTCCGTGCTTGCCGAATGCCATGATCGGGGCGACCATAAGCTTGAAGGTGCCGCGATCCATCGTCTCGGCGGACTGCAGGACACCGATGTACTGAGCCGCGGCCGGCAGCGCGAAGCACAGAGCCAAACATGCGACGAGAACGATTCGAGAGATCCCCATACTATTTCCTCCTTGATAGTGCCTAAAGACCGAACAGTAATCCCGCGGTGAGGACATAGAAGTTGCTGCTCATATCGCCGTGTCCCGGGATTTCCTTGAAATCGTAATTCAGGAAGACGTAGCGAATATCGGCCGTCAATTTGACCTTTGTTCCGACGGGCAGCTCCACGCCGCCGCCGAAATGCCAGCCGACTTTCTGCGCCGTCTCGTCTTTGAGAAGCGGCAACCTGTTTTGGTCATAATCGAATGTTGTGTTGTACCAGCCGAAGCCCATGGCCCCATAGATCATGGGCAGCGGATAGATCAAGCCGGTTACCATTACCGGCCAGCTGCGAACCGTCAGGAGGTCATCCGCGTATTTTTCCTGAC
>JAPLKY010000450.1 GCA_026387805.1 Candidatus Krumholzibacteriia bacterium | reverse complement strand
ACGTATCGAGCCCCTCGAAATCGATCTCGATACGCTCCCTCGCGAGGAATGCGGGCGCGGCGTCGAAGACGGTTCGATATTCCCAGTCCTCGTTTTCGATCCATTGGAGATCCTTCTCGTTCGTGCCGAAAAAGGGATCTTCGATGAGGCCCGCCGCGAGGAGATCGGTGTGAACGCATCCGGGAACGCCCGCGGGGCGCCACGTGCCCTCGGAGACCCGCCGGAATTCCCAGTCACGATCCAACTCGATCGCCGGGCGATAGGAAGGTTGGTTGCATGATGCCGAAAGGAACTGAATCGAAAGCGCGATGAGGAGAGCCGGGCGATTCATCGATCCTCCCTCGAAGACGGGAACGGCGCCAGTATAGCATGCGCCGCTCGCCGACGAAGGGCCGTTTTTGCCCCTTGACGAAGGGGAGATCGCTCCGTATATTGGATAAATGGTACTATAATACCGTAATATAGGAGGCCCATTCCGTGAAGAGACGGATCATAAAGATCGACGAGAGCCTGTGCACCGGCTGCAGCCTGTGCATTCCGAGCTGCCGCGAGGGAGCGCTCCGGATCATCGACGGCAAGGCCAGGGTCGTGAGCGACATTCTCTGCGACGGGCTCGGCGCCTGCATCGGACACTGCCCCGAAGGAGCCATCACGACCGAGACCCGGGAAGCGGAGCCGATGGACCGTCCGGCTCCCGCGTTCACCGGCTGCCCGGGCTCGAGAATCGTGAACATCGAAACGGATGCGTCGAGGGCCCCGGCGGCTCCGCCCTCGAGCACCCCGACCGACGGCCCTTCGGGCGGAGCCGCGGTTCGCCCTTCGCGCCTGAGCCAGTGGCCCGTGCAGATCATGCTCGTTCCGCCGGACGCGCCGTTCCTCGACGGCGCCGATCTGCTCGTCGCCGCCGACTGCGTTCCCTTCGCCTACGCCGGCTTCCACGAAGATCTGCTCGCTGGCAAGGCGCTCCTCGTCGGCTGCCCGAAGCTCGATGACGCGGAGCATTACCTCGAAAAGCTCACGGCGATGTTCCGGCTGAGCGACGTGCGATCGGTCACTGTCGCCCATATGGAGGTGCCGTGCTGCACTGCTCTCGTGCGGCTCGTCGAACGGGCGATTCTCGATTCGGGAAAGGACGTACCCTTCGAGTCGCGGATGATCGGCATCAGGGGAAACGAAATCTAATCGGTGGCGCGCGGAACGCCCGCCTCGTATAATCATGCATTGAAATCATGCGCGCCACCCTGCATCGGACGGCGCGGAAGACTGTTTTCAGGAGGGAACGGATTGAGAACAACACGCGCCTTCGCTCTTACGATGATCGTTCTCGTTGCGATCGTCTCGATGCTCGCGGCAAACGGCTATGCGGGGAAGTGGCGGCAACCGAAGAAGCACGGCGGCATCAAATGGACCTACAACATCAACGACGGGCTCGCGCAGGCGAAGAAGCAGGGAAAGCCCGTCATGGTCGATTTCATGGCCGTGTGGTGCCCTCCCTGCAAGGCGATGGAAGATTCGACCTTCAGCGACCGCGCCGTCGTCGAAAAGGCTTCGGCGTTCGTCCCCGTGCGGATCGACATCGACAAGCAGCGGGACGTCGCCGCGAAATACGGCGCCCTCGCGCGCAAATACGGCGGAATCGGGATTCCCAACATTCTGTTCATGACGACCGACGGGACGAAGCTCAAGCATATCGTCGGCTACTACGGACCGCGAGAGCTTATCGCGGCGATGGATTCGGCTCTGGCGCCGCCGAAATAGCGGCGCGCCGGCCGGGACGGCAACGGCCGGGACGGCATCAGGCGGCGATCACTTCTTGAGATCCCACCAGCCGTACCAGTTCACGTAGAGGACGACCTTTTGCGCGGTCTCGTCAAACGTGGTGTAGCGGTCCCAGATGTACTCGACGCCGAGCGAGGCAACGACGCCCCTCGGCGAGTACGCCTCGAGCGAAATCCCGAGGCCCGGGCCGACGGAGTTGTTGTAGTCGAGCCCTTCCGTATCCGCCTGGTACCGCAGCGTGGCGTACGTGTTGAGCGTGACGTTCCCCCACTTCGTCCAGTCCACTCCCTGTTTGATCCAGCCGTTGAGGAGCAGGTTGCCGTCCCCCTCCTTCGGCATCTCCCCACTCAGATCCCCCCACGTTGATCCGCGAAAACCGACGATGGCCTGTGCGCTTCCCGAGCAGAGAACGAGGCACGTAAGCGCGAGAGCGATCCCGAATGCGTGACGTTTCATATTCTATCTCCTTCCGTAGATCTGGGCGTCCGTCTCGCCCCATGAGTGTTCGATCGTGAAATTCCTGAGCAGCACGTAGCCGTCCTCGAAATACGGCTCGAACTGGCTGCATGGAGACATCTTCCCGTAGAAGAGATCTTCGCACACCACGAAATCCACCCGCTCGGCGAACGCCGGTCTCGGCGAATCCGTTTTCCGGATCTCGAGCATATTGAGGAACCGCGCGTGGGGATACCGGTCCCCGAGCACATACTCATAGATGACCCCGTCCCAGCCGTTGAACGCGACGGTCATTCCGTCGAAGCCCTTCGTCTCGAAGAACTCGATCAACGGGGTCACGTCCGGATACTGCCGCTCGAGCCAGTGCAGGTTGAAGAGGCCGTACGCCCAGAATATGACGAGGATCGAAACGGTGAAGAAGCCGCGGACCATCCGGTGTCTCGCGCCGGACGAGAAGATCCTCGCCAGGTGCTCCACTCCGAGAGCCGCGGCGGGAACGAGAAAGATGAGCGCGAAGATCATGTTCTTGTTCACCGACTGCTCCGCGCGCGTCACGAGATGGAGAATGATGATCGGCGAGGAGAGCGCGATGAGGGCGATCGCCGTTTTTCCGTGCCGTTCGTGGAATACGCCGAAGACGGCCAGCAGAAGCACGAGCGCGATCCAGCGGAACGCCCACTCGAACATCGTCGCGAGCGGCACCTTGATGTTCGCGTAGGTCTCGACCTGTCCGAGCACCTGCATCCGGGGAGCGTATTGATCGAATCCCAGGTAGAGGGCGCCGAGGACGGCGAGCGGAAGGACACAGAAGAGCGCGGTCCGTTTGATGCCGTGCTTGACCAGGACGTACAGCACGAGCGACGGCACGAACACGGGAAGGAGGTACTTCGTGATGGAGGCGAGAAACAGAGCCGCCGCGCCGAAAACGATCGCGAGATTCCGATGCCATGGCGCCTTGACGCACGCGGAGACGACGAACATGAAGAATGAGGCGCCGATGAAGAACGCGGCTATCATGTCGTAGGTGCCGAGCTTCATGAGATAGAGGGTTTGTCCCGTGCACATGAAGAGCGCCGCCGCGATGAGCCCCAGATTCCCGCCGAACAGCATCGCCGCCGTCGCGTAGACGATCACCGTGAGGGCGAGGCCGATGACGACGGTCAGGATCCGGACGGCGTGAATGCCGCCGGCAGAATCGGCCAGCGCCGCGAGCACCGGCCAGATCATCACCGATCCGGTGTGGTGCGGACACCCGAGACACGGCTCCCCCCTGATGATCTCCTGCCCCATGGTGATCTGAAACGCCTCGTCGATAAAGACGGAGTTGTAGTCCAGATCGACGAGACTGACGATCAGGCCGTAGAGAAGGATGGCACAAAGCAACAATCTCCGATGCGTTCTCTTCATGGCGTGATCACCACAGGGCGGCCATCGCGTCCGCGATTGCGAGGATGCGGTTCACGTCGCCGACGTCCGTCCGGTCGAAAACGACCCCCGCGACACATTCGGGAAAATCCTCCGAGGGATGGCGCACGACCCGCACGACGATCCCCGGGAGCCGCACGTTCCGGTCTCCGACGACCACCTCGACCGCCACGCGGTCCCCTTCGGCGAGGTTCTCGCGTGCGGCGAGGAGATACCCGCTCTGCGAGATGTTCCGGATCACTCCGTATGAATCGACGCCGCTCTTCCCGCGGGTGACGGCCGGCAGGTACGCGCGGATGCGCCTCGCCCGGGCCTTGCGCTCCAGCCTCGGCCCCATCCGGCTCTCGATGTACGTGAGGTACCGCGTCGTGTACTCGGCGAGGAACTTCGAAACGGCCGATTCATGGAGATACCGCGACATCACGTCCACCTCGCCCGATTGCCCCGTCACGGCGACGCCCGCGCGCGCGATCACGTCCGCTCCCGCGTTCACGGTTTTCACGTGCATGACGTGTCCCGTGCCGGCGAGCGTCTTGCGCGGAAGCATGATCTCGAGCTCGAGATCGCCGCCCTCGGGGATCGGTCCCGCGGCGACGAGCGACATGCCGGTCTCCGTGGCGTCGTCCGCCGCGGCGAGCTGGCGCACCGCTTTTCCGCCGTCGCGATAGGTGAAGAAGACGGGCACGGCGTCCTGGATGCGGAAATCGGTTCTCCGCTGATAGAATTTCGTTCGCGCGTAGAGAATGATCGCGACGGCGAGTCCGCTGTTGAAAAGAGCCCAGAGGCTGTTCACCGCGATGATGAACTCGTCGCCGCGCAAGCCCAGCAGAAGCTGGAAGAGCGCCCATACGATCGCGACGACGCTCCCCGCGAACACGAGCGCCTGCGGGACGACGAGCGGATACGGCGTCGAAGTCCCCCGTCCCTTCGGCGTAACCTTGAATTGTCTCGCCCGGCGCGGGAGGAACAGGGAGAAGAACGATTCGAGATACGTGAAGAACTTGCCCATGCTGAACTGCTCGAGCAGGAGATACCCCGCGTACCCGCGTCCCATCTCGTTGAAGGCGAAGAGCGAGAGCGCATAGTACGGGATGAAGTGAAGGAGATACGTGATGTCGAGGGCGTTCATCGGAAGGATGCCGGTGAAGAGCACGATCGGAGGCGTTATATAGAACACGAATTTCTGAAACCCTTCGATCGGATAGATGAGGCTCCCGAGGTAGCACAGCCGCTGCGGGAAGCTGAGCCCCCGCACGAAGAGCGGGTTCGCCTTGAAGAATACCTGCCACCCCCCGAGCCCCCACCGCTTCCGCTGAATATGGAACGGATTGATCGTCTCGGCCGCCAGCCCGTAGGCGAGCCCTTCGTTGTGATAGACGGACGACCAGCCCTTCTGGTGAATGCGGATCGAAGTCAGCATGTCCTCCGTGATCGAGCTCGTCGCGAAGCCGCCGACGTCGTCGAGCGCCGCGCGCCTCATGAGGGTGCAGCTCCCGACGAAATAAGCGGCGTTCCAGCGGTCGCGCCCCGGCTGGATGAGGTTGTAGAAGAGCCCCTGTTCGGTCCAGACGTATTTCTTTTCGTGGTCGGCGCGGTGCTGGAACGAATCGATGTTGTAAAATTCCTGCGGCGCCTGGGCGAAGGCGACCTTCTCGTCCTTGAAATAGCCGATGAGGCGATCGATAAAATGCGGGAGCGGCGCGTGGTCGGCGTCGAAGATGGCGATGAACTCGGCGGTCGAGTGCCTCAGCCCGAAGTTGATATTGCCAGCCTTCGCGTGCTCGTGGCTCTCCCGCGCGAGGTAGACGCACCCGAGCTCCTCGCAGAGCGCCTTGACCTCGGAACGGTTCCCGTCGTCGAGGAGAAGGGTCCGGTGCGGATATTTGAGATCGTTGCAGGCGAGGAGCGTCTTCCGCAGAATGGAAACCGGCTCGTTCTTCGTCGGGACGAGGACGTCCACGGTGCGCCCGGCGAGCGACTCGGGCACGGCGCGCGATATGGGCCGCCATACCGCGAAGAAGAAAAGAAACGTCGTGAGCGTGCCGAAGCATTCCGCGACGAACAGCGCCCACGAGAAGAAGAGCGCCGATTCGTTGAAGGTCTCCGTGACCCTCCAGTAGAGATAGTAGAGGGTCACAATTATCGAGACGACGGCGACGACGCGGCGAAGTCCCTCTCCCTTGAGATTCTTGAAATCTTCCACTGAGTTACCTTCCTTTTGTGAAGGCATCGTTCGACCGGCGAGAGCGAAGCGCCTTGGGATGCTGAATGCGATCGATCATAGCATGGCCGAAATCGGACCTTCAACCCCCGAAAACGGTCCACTCATGAAAGAACCGTACCAATCGGGGCGTTGAGCGCATAATCATTTGAAAATAATATAAATAAGAGAGGCCCGGCGCGGCCCGGGCCCCTTCGAATCTGGGATTGGACGCTCTCCCACCGTTACTTTTTTGGCCCCTTTTCCCGTTCCGTGCCGGAGCCGATGGAAGCGCCGATACTATAGAAATCGGCGTTGCCCGGAGCAAAAATGAACGGTTTGAGCTTCGTGACGTCCGGTATGCCGTTCGCTCCGAGGACGGACTCGGCCGCCTTCACGTCGACGATCTCGCCGATGAACATCGTATGCAGTCCGAGCTCGATCGTTTTCACGAGCTTGCACTCGATCACGAGCGGGAATTCTTTGACGTACGGCGCGTTGACGAGCGCGCTCTTCACGGCCGTGAGCCCGCTCGCCGCGAACTTGTCGACGTCCTTTCCCGAGACGCTGCCGAAATAGGCCGCTTCCTTCACGAATCTCTCGGACGGGATATTGACCGTAAAGGCCTTGCTCTCCATGATATTGCCGTACGTGTAGGTCGCCTTCCTGAGCGAGACGGTCACCATCGGGGGCTGCGAGTTGCAGATCGCCGCCCACGAAGCGGTCATCACGTTCGGCTTCCCCGCCGCGTCGTACGAACCGATGACCCACACGGGGCACGGCTGCGCGAACGTCTTCGCGCCGAGCGACTTCATCTCGCCGCCGGCGGCATTCTCCTCGGCGGCGAGCGGAGCGGCCGCGAGGACAATCGCGCACACGAGCAGCGCCAACAGGGCATGAGAAATTCGCATAAATCCTCCTTTATCGTCCACGCACGGTCAGGCGGCGCCGTTTACTTGACGCTCACGAGATCGATCGCGATCGTTCCCCCTCCCATTTGCGGCGGCAGCTCGAACGTGCCACGGACCATGCAGCGCGGATCCTTTGCGCTCATGTAGATCCTCGAGGCGCCCGATTCGCCTTCGATCGGCCTGATCTCGACATTGAAACACTCGTATGTCCCCGCGGGCACGGTGACGCTCTCCGTGCCGACGACCTTGAGCGACATCGATCGCGTCTTCTGCATCTGAAAATCGAAGACGCGGAGCGTCGTCTCGTATCCCGGCGCGAGCGGGAGCGCGCCGACGATCGTCTCGAGCGAGGAGCCGTCCCCGAAGGCGGGAGCCGGAAGCGTCACGTCGATCGGCATTTCCTGCGCGCCCATCCTGACGGCGCCCTTGACCGTCGTCCCCGTGAAGCTGACGGCGACCGTGGCATTGCCCTGTCTGACGCCCCAGTGCAGCGGAAGGAGGGTCGTCGCATCGAGATCGAACGTGTCGACCGCGCTCTCCCCTCCACTCACCTGGCTCGTCACGATGCGCCACGTCGCCGCGTCCCCCAGCGAAGCCTTCGCGAGGTTCCGGGAGATTTCGAGGACCACATCCTGTCCGCCGGCGCGAACGTTCCCCTTGTACGCGAGGGCGATCGGCCTGAGGAGGCCCGCGTCCACCGCGGGAAGCGGCGCCGAGCCGTCGTCCCCGGCGCTCTTCGGAGGAGCGGCGAGAGCTACCGTTTTCACGTCGACGGTGAGCGCGCTCAGCCGGCTCTGCACCCTTTCGGTCATGGTCTCCTGGTAGCGTCCCCCGAGATGCTTCGCGAGGAACTTCTCGGCGGCGACGGCGAACGCCATCCGGTTATCGAGTCCCGCGAAGCCGTGCCCTTCGTCGGGCGCGACGATATACTCGACGTCCCGGCCGAGGTCCCGGAGCGCGACGACGATCTGGTCCGATTCGGCCTTCTTCACGCGCGGGTCGTTCGCCCCCTGCACGACGAGGAGCGGCGCCTTGATCTTCTCGGCGGAGAAGAGGGGCGACTGGCGCTTGAGACGCTCCGCGTCCTCGGGCTTCGACGGGTCGCCGACTCGCTCGTTGAACACCGTCTTCAATACGGCCCAGTAGGGAGGGATCGAGTTCAGGAGCGTGATGATATTCGAGGGCCCCACGTACGAGATGCCCGCCGCATAGAGATCCGGCGTGAACGCGAGCCCGGCGAGCGTGGCGTAGCCGCCGTACGAACCGCCGAAGATCGCGATCTGTTTCGGATCGGCGATGCCCTTCTTGACGAGATGCGCGACGCCGTCGGTAATGTCGTTTTGCATCGCGTCTCCCCACTGCTTGTTGCCGGCATTGAGGAAGGTCTTGCCGTAGCCGGAAGAGCCGCGGAAATTCATCTGAAACACCGCGTAGCCGCGATTCGCGAAGAACTGCGAGTACGGATCGTAGCCCCACTCGTCGCGCGACCAGGGGCCGCCGTGCACCATGCAGAGAACGGGAAGGTTCTTCTCCTTGACCCCTTTCGGCACGGTGAGATAGCCGTGAATGTCCAGCCCGTCGCGGCTCTTGTACAGGATCGGCTTCATCGAAGCGAGATCCTTCGAAGGAAGATCGGGATACGGCCGGTAGAGGAGCTCCGCCTTTCCCGTGGCGCGCGTATACAGATAGGTCGCCCCCGGATCGACGTCGCTCGTGACGCCGACGAGCCACAGGCGCTCGTCGCTCGTCGAGGAGCCGAGATAGACGTCTCCGTCGGGAAGCTGCTTCTGGGCTCGCCGGTAGTCCTTCTCCCATTCCTTGTCCCGGAAATAGACGCGAAGCCTGTCTCCCACGTAATAGGTCGCGACGAGCTCGTCCGTCTCCTGCGAGAACTCGGCGCCGCCGAAATCGACCTGATTCTCGGGATCCGCATCGACGAGCTCTTCCTTGAGCGTCGCCGGATCGAAGAGGATGAGACGCTGGAGATTCACGTCATCTCCCTTGTCCGACGCCATGTACACGCGCTTTCCGTCCTTGTGGTAGCGGATGGGATCGACCGTCTCGTCCTTGCTGCACGAATAGACCACGACCGCCGTGTCGGCGTCGACGCGAAGAATCTCCGTGCCTCCGTCGGCCGTCTGCTTGGAGGCGAGCCGGAGGTTGCCCTGGATGTCGAAGATCCAGTTCGCAATCTCGTTGTCGTTCCGCTTCACGAGCGTCCGCCCACCCGTCGCGATATCGAGCCGGTACGCGTCATGGAAGCGCTCGTCGCGGTCGTTGAGACCCACGAAGATGACGCCGGGCAAGTCCTTCGGCAGCGCGTATATGGTCGCCGCCACCTTCTCGTACGGGGTGAGATCGCGCGGCGGAGGCACATCCTGGCCCGCTTCGAGCTTTGCCCTCGGATCCACCGCGTAGATATGCCAGTTCTCGTCTCCGCCCTTGTCCTGGACGTAGAGGATGTATTTGCCGTCCTTGGTCCAGAAATAGCCGCGAACGGGGCGCGTCGTGTCCGCCGTCACGGGACGCGCCGCGGCGAAGGGTTCGTTCGCGCCCTTGACCCAGATATTCAGGACGTTCTTGTACGGTTTAAGGAACGAGATGTACGAGCCGTCGCAGGAAAGCTGACCGCTCGCGATCTGCGGATCGCCGAAGAGCACGTCGCGATCGATAATCGGCGGAAGCTTCGCCAGATAGTCGCGATCGATTGCGGCCCCCGCGATGCCGGTCAGCGCGAGGAGCGCCGCCAGCGCGAAAATCATTCTCTTCATCGAAAACCCTCCTTATAGAAAGAAACGGGCGGATAGTATACCCGGTCGACCGCAAAAGCAACCGGTAAATGCCTCCGGGCCCGCCTGCGGTCCCGTGCATTCCCTGTTGCAGGAGCGAGACAAGCTGTTCTATGCTTGCATCATGAAACACAAATACCTCTATCTCACGGTCTCGGTGAGCGGCGCTTCGGTGCTCGCGATTGAAATCCTCGGCACACGAATCCTCGGCCCCTTCTACGGGGTGAGCCTCTTTCTCTGGTCGGCTCTCATAACGGTGACGCTCGCGGCGCTGAGCGCCGGGTACGCGCTCGGCGGGCGTTGGGCCGACAAGAGGGCGACATACCCGCGCCTGAGCTCGCTTCTCGCGGGAGCGGGAGTCTGGCTGCTTCTCGTCCCGTGGATACGGAGCCCTCTCCTGCACGTCGCCGAGCCGTTCGGGCTCAGGCTCGCGGCGCTCGTTGCGGCGCTGGTCCTCTTTTTCATTCCGCTCATGCTCCTCGGCATGGTGAGCCCGTACACGATCAAGCTCCGCGCCTCGAGCCTCGAGGAGATCGGCCGCTCGGCGGGCAACCTCTACGCGATATCGACGGCGGCGAGCGTCGCCGCGGCGCTCGCGACCGGATTCTTTCTGATTCCGAACGTCGGGGTCTACCGGCTGACGCTCGGGATCGGCGCCGTTCTCATCGCGGCGGCGCTCCCCGGATTTCTCGGGAAACGCGCGCCGGCCGCGAAGCTCCTCGTTGCCGCGGCTATTCTCGTAGCGGGAGCGGCGCTCGCCGCTTCGCACCCCGAGAACAGACCGGATCCGTCTCGAGGTATCGTTTTCCGGAGCCAGAGCCCCTATGGGGAAATCAGGGTCATCGACGAGGAGAGCTACCGTTATCTCCTCATCGACGGCGGGGTCCATACGGCGGTCGATACGTCGTTTCTGTGGGAAACGACGATGCAATACGTCAACGTCGTCGATATCGCCCGGAATTTCTTCAAGGCGCCGGGAAGGGCCCTGATCGTCGGGCTCGGCGGGGGCTCCGTGGCGAAGCACTACAGCCGGAATGACTGGACCGTTGACGCGGTCGAGATCGACCCGCTCGTGATCGACGTCGCCTACCGGTTCTTCGGCCTCGACTCCACCGAGGCTCGGGTTTCGCGTATGGACGGGCGTCAGTATATCGCTTCGACACCTCGTACATACGACGTGATCGTTCTCGACGCGTTCGGATCGTCGTCGATCCCCTTCCATCTCGTCACGAAGGAGGTCTTTGACCTCGCGGCCTCGCGGCTCGCTCCCGACGGAATCCTCGTCCTCAACGTGCAGGCGGTCGGCTGGAACGACATTCTCGTTCGCTCTATCGCCGCGACGCTCAAGACCTGCTTCCCGAACGTACGGGTGCTCCCGGTCGCCGAGCCGCCCGATCAGCTCGGAAACGTGATCCTCTTCGCCTCGCGCAGGCCGCTCGATCTGCCCGGAGAGCTGCCCAATCCGATCGACCGGTTTTCCCCCGAGTACGATCGGGCCCACGCATGGGACAACCGCTTCGAGCCGGATACGCGAGGTGTGCCGGTCCTCACCGACGACCTCAATCGCGCCGATCTCTGGGCGGAGGCGATCAGCATCAGGGATCGAAAAGATCTTCACGAGATGTTCGCTCGAGCGGGAGTGAGTTGGTAGGCAGCTCTTCTCGAATGTCCCCGGCGGGCGGGTAGAACCGCAGCGCTCTAACGTGCGGAACCGCCCGGCATCGGGCGAATCTCCCCCGACACCACGATCTTCACCGGGTACCCTTCGATCTCGCGGGGCACGCTCTTGCGGATCCCCGCGCTGCTCTTCTCGACGAGCACCAGGATGCACGGCGTGCCGTCGTCGAGGGCGCCGACCGCGACGCCGACGACGCCGGAGATCGCCATGAGCTCGTCGACATGAGCGTCCATCACCTGGGTTATCTCGCTTGAAGGCACGACCGGGACACTCCTTTCACCGGAGGGAGGCTTCTTGCAGCCCCCGCACACGATCAGCGCGGCGAGCGGGAGAACGATCATCATTCGCATTGCCATACCGCCCGAAAAGAGCGCCCGCTCCCGTTCTGGCCGGGAGCGGGCGCTTGTCAAACAAACGCACGTCGGAACCGCTGGGTTCCCGCGTGCCTCTAGCTACCGACCATCGTGGCGCCCAGGAAAGAGAGCACCGAGTTGATCGGGTTCGCGACGGCGATGGAGG
>JAPLKY010000188.1 GCA_026387805.1 Candidatus Krumholzibacteriia bacterium | reverse complement strand
ATCGTTCGAAGCCGCAGGCTGAACGTGCTGAGGAGGATCGCGGGATTCGTCGCCGCGGTCTCGATCGTATGGATCGTGCTCTATTCGCTGCCGTTCATGATTCACTTCGGCGGTCTTCTGCGGTCTCCGCAAAGGATCGAGAGCAAGGTGCTGAAAGAGGTCGGAGGAGACCGCCAGGCCGTCTACAACGCGTACAGAAGCTATAGCAACAATTGGCTGGTCGGGAAGATGTTCTCCGAATATCAGGCGCAGGCCAAACGGATGAAGGAGATCTACAGCGGAATCGGGCCGGGTTCGGACGTCGAGAAGCTGGACGACATGATCGCTCAACTCGCGGGAGTGGTCGGCAACGAAGAAACGCAGCCCAAGTACGAACAGGCCAAGAAGAACCTCATACGGAGCGAGCTCAACGAGAGACTGCTGTATGAGATCAAGGCGATGCGCGCCGGCGATGAAAAGGAAGTAACGGACAGACGGGCGGGGCGGGTGCTCTATCTGTGGCGTCTCTATGAACAATGTATCAAGAATCCGACCGATGCCGCGATTCAGGACTCGATCTGGACGCAGGTCGATGCCGACGCCAAGAACACGGATTGCAGCAATGCCGAAAGAGAGATGGGCAAAGCCCTGCTGAGAGTCATCGATAAGTCGTCCCCACAGTCCTCCTCTACCCGGCAAACGGTCGACGCGAGTCTCGGCGCGTACGAGGATCTGAAGAGCAGAATCAACGACGAGAAAGCCGAGCCGGAATTCGTTCTGGGCGAGGCGGTGGCGAACCTCGAAGCCATCAGCGGCACCCTAATGCGCGGAGTGCACGACAAGCAGATCTCCGCCATCAGCAGCTTCGTTGCCGAAGCGAAGCAATGGGAGAAGAGGCGCACGTACTCGTTTCGTCTGCTGAGCGTTCCCGACGACGGGCACATTCATTACGAGGTGACCGAGCCGGGGGAGAATCCCCGCTGGAACAAGGCGGGGACCCAGTATATGCAGGGAGAAAAGATCGATCTGGAATGGCAGCCGGGCGACGAAATCCATATTGCATTCGATGCAGCCGGCGCCGAGGAGCAGTGGGGGAAATCGTCCACCGACATGATCGTGCTTCGGGATACGTATGCGCTGTTCGAGATGGATGGTTTCGTAACCCTCCTCAAGGGAAACAGGATCCAATTCAGCTACAAGGGAGGCCTGCGACAGCAGCTCCCGAAGCTGAAGTAGCTATCGTTCAGGAGAAAGGAAACAGCATGAAAGCACTGTTTATACCGTTTCTTGCGATCATGATGGCGCTTATGCCGCCGGGCGAGGCCTTCGCGGGCAAGGTGTCCCTGCCGAAAGACGTGACGAAGATCGACGTGAAGTTCGATCCGGCGGCGCGGATCGATTCCGGCAGACTCAAGGCGGGAGACAGCGTGTCGATCTATCTCGCCGAGGATTACAAGATCGGCGGGATCACCGTTATCGAGGCCGGCGCAAAGGGAACGGCGATTGTGAAGAAAGCCGTCAAGGCCTCGAGGCCGGGAAATCCGGGCATGATCGAGATATCGTTCGTCGATCTGAAGCCCAAGGGAAGCTATAGATCGAAAGACGGCGGCGCGATCAAGCTCTCCGGGGTGGCGGCGGACAAGGGGGGCGGAAGGAAGATTATTTCCTGGCTCTTTATCCTCGGCCTGCTCATCAAGGGGGGGCAGGGGGAGATCGACACGGCGCTGGTATATCCCGCCACGGTGAGCGAAACGATTATCCTCGAGAGCAGATAGCCGCGGCCGGCGGCCGCCCTCCGGAAATCATCGGCAGCCGGTGAAGAGATAGTACTGGACCACTCCCGGAGTCCATACGATATCGAAGAGCTCGACCTCGTCGAGACCGCCGAAAAAGTAGTTGGTCGTCGATGCGTTATCCCTTCCCATGGTGAGGACGCCGCTCGTGTTGGGAGCCGGTTCGCGCCCGTCCCCGACGATCCATTCGCCCGGCATTTCGTAGACCCTGCATCCATATCCGATGACCATCATTGCCGATGACGGCTCGCCGAAGCGGTAGGAAAAGAGCACGTGGAACCAGCCCGTCGTCCGATCATCCGGCACATCGACGCGATAGGTGTGATAGACGGAGCTCCCGTACCTGAAGAGCAACGACTTGTAGCCCTCGGGGCTCGATTCTTCGTCGAGCAACAGCTGATAGTTGACGGGGCCGTCCTTCGTTCTCTTGCAGATCAGCGACGAAAGGGGATTGGGGGCGGCGCCGACGGCAGCGTAGACCCACATTGATATCGTGATCTCATCCCGTATATCGAGCAGGTCGTTGTCGGGAACCTCGATATAGTCGCCGCTCCCGTTGAAGAAACGCGCCTCTCCAAATCCATAGTAACCCGTGATCACGCTCGTTCCCGTCGCCGTTCCGTCAAGACCATGCTGTGAGTCGTCGAAAATGATCGTCGGATCATCGCCTCCGGACATATCCCAGTACGCTCTGTAGCGGGCCCAATAGTCGTAGAGCCGGACGACGGAGCTCTCGGCGTGGATCTGCCCGGTCGGAAGCTCGTTGCCGAGCTTGTCGATCATGAGGAGCGCCGACGGTGTGAACACGGCCGTTTCATAGGGAGAGACCTCATACATGTTGGTCTGATAGTAGAAGGTTACCAGCTCGGCGTAGCCGTTCTCGTCGACGAGGTCGGAGTCCATAGTGCGGAGCGTGAACCGAACGGTAGTGGAATGATCTTCTTCGGTCGTTATGGCGTAGCCGGCGACCTTTGCGATTTCGGGATTGACGACGACGCTTGTGGGCCCGATATAGGAATTTCCCTCCACGCGGTAATCGACGAGGTTCAAGTCGATGCTGGAAATATCCCCGAGGTTGTAGACCAGTACCTTCATCGCGAGAAAGTCGCCCTGGAGGGTTTCGAGATACATCGGCGAGACCTTGATCAACGGGACCCGCGGAACGAGCTCGATGTCGAGCTTCAGCTCGCTTCCGGGGAGGACGTCGGCCGTCGATTGCCCGGAGTAGATCAGCGTTCCCGCTTCGTCGAAGGCGTCGATCCGGAAGACCCTGTCCGGCCCGGCGGGCACGACGACGCTGCCGATGAGCAGGCCATTCGACAGCGCGAGCTTGGCGACTATCGGTTCCATGATACCGAGTCCCGTTACGGTGAGCACGAATGTCGAGGCCTGCGCGACCTGCCCGGACGCCTCGAGGGAAGTCCGTATCTCGAGGTCGATCCTCTGCTCCTCGGCGGACGTGATCTTTTCCGAGCACGACGAAGCGACCACGATCATGAACAGGAGCGCCATTGCCGCGAGCTCATGGGATTTTCCGTATCGGAACATCGTTCACTCCTCTTAATATGAGACCCTCAGCCCTCCGGATATCTGCAATCCGCCGATGCCGACGTCGCCTCCATCAGCCGAGCCGGTGTAGTACATGACGCCCGCGTCGAGTCCCAGATTCCGGGATAGATCCCTGCCCAGATCCAGGGCGAAATTCAGCAAAGACGATTTGCCGAGATCCTCTTCGCCCGAAAGGATCTGCCTCGTGCCGATCAGTCCGCCGATCTTCCAATCGGTCCCGAGCGAGCGGGCGACGCGGAGAAAGACGTCGAACTCATCGCCGTATTTCTTCAGCTGGCTGTCTATCACGCCGTCGGTCGGGTCATAACGCCTGTTGCGGCCGCGGAGGATCATTCTCATGCCCAGAGTGGCGCCATACCGTTCGCCGGGCAGGGCGGCCATGAGACGCGCGCTGAACTGAGGCGCCTGCCGGTAGATGTTCTTGTTGTCCAGTGCATCCGTTCCGAAAAAGGAGAATCCGAAATCGCCGGTGTACTCGATCCTGCCGGACGTCACGGCGGTCGTGGCATTCAGCGAGAAGGCATCACCGGGATCGTAGTCGCCGCTTTCCTCGTACGGCTTGTAGGAACCGCAGTAATCGTAAACGCCGCTCATCCCGCATTTGAACGGCCCCAGCTCGGCGGCGCCGCCGGCCTGCAGGTTGAATCCGAAGCCCTCTCCGTAACGCCGCAGGGGGAGCGACAGGTAATCGCGCGACAAGAATTCGATGATGCGCCGTTCGCCGCCGGAATCGAGCTCCTTCTTGCCCGTCGGCAGGTTGAGCCCGGCGGAAAGCAGGAGCCTGTCTCTCGAGAAGGAGTGCGCGAGCTGGAGACGCAGATCGCCGAGCCCCGACATGTCCGTCCGGGTGCCGTCCATGTCGAGATCGTTATACCCGGAGACGATCTGATACCTTGCTTCGAAGTTGTCCCGGACGGGGACGAAACCCGACAGCCCGAGGGTCATTTGCGATATGCTCTCCTCCGGACCGCTCGCGGGATCGAGCGTCCAGCCGCTGTAGTTGAACCTCATGGCGAACGAACCCGGCTGATTGAAAGCGATCTGGCAGGACGCCTCCGCAGCGAACAGGGACGCGAGCGCCAGAATCGCCGCAATGATCGTCTTATTTCGCATCCAGGTGCCCCCTGATTATAATGATCCCGTAGCCGTTCCAGATCGGGCCTCCGCCGGGCGGAGCAACGGGATACGATCCGTAATCCCAGTACAGCTCGTCGTTCATGATGAAGTTGCCGTTCACGAGGTTCGCGGCCTGGATCCGACCCGTGTCGGTTCCCTCGCCCTCCGGGCGTATTGAAGGCGCGACTTCCTGCTCGAAGGATTTCGCGCGGGAGGAAGGATCCCCCTTCATCTCCTTGCCGTACGAAGAGGTCGTCTCCATCTTCTTCATGAGGCTCGAAGCCTGGATGAATCCGTGATCCTGATTGCCGGCGTCTCTGAATGAGTTCATGGCGTCGTCGTACATTCCGCGTCTTTCGTACGAGAGCCCCTTGCTGAAGGCCATGAACGCGAGGAACGATTCGGTGGGGACCTCCTCGATGGCGTCCCGTTCCGTTTTGCTGATCTCGATCCCGAGAGTGTCGAGCAGGGCGAATACGAACTTCTTCTCCACGTCGAAGAACCGGTTGAGATCCCCTTCTCTGGATTGGGCTCCCCTGATGTCGCCGTCGACGGTGTTGACGAGCAGGCCGTCGATCCTGAATCCCGACTCGCCGACCCCGGTCACCGCGCCGAGGACGATGTTGCGGCTTCCGAGCAATTTCCCCATGCGCGGAGCCAGGCGGGAATCGGCGTAGCTCGATTCGCCGAGCTTGAGCTCGTCGAGGATGACGTTGATCTTGATCCGCTCGAGGACCTTGAGCGAGGAGATCTTGGACAGATCCATGGCGACGAACTCGGCCAGCCCGAGCGCCATCGGCTGGATATCGCGCGGGAGGTAGGTCCCGTTGAAATTGATGACCGCAATGCTGTTATTCGGAAGGGATCGGACGGACAGCGTGTCTTCGCCGCGCACGGCCCGGCGGGCGTCCGCCGCGAGCTGGCCGTCGATCAAAACGCCGAGCCGGTCCCGGATCAGCTTCCTGGTCCGGCCGTCTCCCTGTAGATTGGCCGCCGCGCCGTACACGCGTATCGCCTTGTCGATCTCCCCGGTCCTTTCGAATATCAGGCCGAGGTAGAAATTCGAAAGGGCATTGGGGCTGATTCTGTTCGACGCGGCGAAGGCCTCTTCGGCTTTCCCCAGGGAATCGGTCCGGTACCACGCCATGCCGAGCTCGCGCCACGCCCGATGGTCGTCGGGTTTCTCCTGCACGGCCTTGTACAGCAGCGCAAGGGCCTGATCGTAGTCGCCTTTCTCCGAAGCGGCCAGTCCCCGGTCGTAATAGCTCCGCGAGCACCCCGCGAGCAGAAGGAAAAGGACGAGAAGGGCCGCCGGAATGGATCTCGACATCGTATTCTCCTTATCTCCGCGGTTCTCTCAACTCACGAGAGGCTTGTAGATTTCCATCTTCCTCTTGGCTTCGGCGAAGGAGTTGTCCTTTTCGTACGCCTTCCGGAAATAGTCGTATGCCTTCTCGTACTGATATTCATCCATGTATTTCAGACCGAGGGAATAGAGTCGGGCGGCATCCATATCGGACGTGGCCGATTCCTCGATGGCGGTTCCCGCCTCCTTCGACAGCGCGAGGTTGAGCTTGCCGGCGACGTCCTTGACCAGCTCTTTCTCCATCTCGACGAAGTCGGGCTTGCCCTCCTTGTCGGCCGTCGTCATGATCTCGGAGGTCTCGACGTTGACCACGCGGACGACCATCCGGGCGTTTTTCCCGTCGAGCTGCGTGATGCTGCCGAAGACCATCATCTGCGCGCCGAGCATCTTGCCCACCCTGACCGCCGTGGCGGGATCGATCTTCCCTTCCTCGGCGAGCTTCGCTTCTCTGAGCAGGTAATCGAGCTTGTCTCTCTCGACGATCTTCACGCCGGAAAACTTCGAGAAGTCATATTCGAAGAAGTCGGCAAGGCCCTTGCTGAGGTCGCCGAGAGCTTCCTTGTACTTGCCCGTGGAGAAGTTATCGAACTCCATGATGGCGATCGTCTTCGTGCCCGGTCCGGTCTCGTTCGCGCAGACGAGCTGGTTCTTGCTTTTCGATATCTCGTACCACTTGTCCCTCAGCTCGCTCGGCCACATCTCCCGCGGGAAGCTCATCATGCAATGCCCGATTTTCGAGATATCCTGCAGGTACCCGTATGCCTCTCTTTTGTACTTCTGGCCCTTCGCGTACGTGATGATGCTCTTGACTTCCAGTATGGCCACGCTGTCTCCGGCGGCCAGATTCTTCCCGGAGAGAAGCTCGTCGGTAATGGCAAGGCCCGAATCGAACTCGCCGTCGAGATAGACGTTGACGGCTTCGGCGAGTCTTTCCGTGAGCGTGCTCTCCGGAGCCATCGTGCCGGGGCCGGAGGTCAGGGAGCGAAAGGGCGAAAGGAGCAGCAGCGCGATCGTCGCGAGAAACAGAGTCGATCGTTTCATACTACACGCCTCCCGATTGTGAATGAAATCCACCACGGGGATCTTATCCTATTCCTCGAATTTGTGCGATATTATTTCCGTCTCGCCGCTCTCCAGGGTGACCGTTCTGGAATGGGAGAGCTCCGTGCCTCCGACGATCAGGACTATTCTCACCGTGTACTGTCCGGGAGGCCTGTCGAAGGTGAACGGCGTCTTCTCGTACTGCAGCTCGCCATTGATATAGATCGCGGCGTTTCTCGGCCGCGAGAGGATCTTGAGGAATCCCGGCGCGGACGGCGCCGCTTTGAGAGACCTCGTGCCGGTGTCGGCCGCGGGCTTCTTCTCCTTCACGACCTTGTCCGGCAGGGCGCCGACGGCGGGTTCGTTCTCTCCCGATCGTTCCGCCCCGCCGGCCGCCGCGGCGGAGTCATCGGACACCTTCATCGCATCCGCGACGGATGGCGGGAGCGTACCGACGCTGTCCTTCGCCGGCATCGTCACGTTTCCGCGGTCGCCGCCGGACATCATCCTGATCCCGAATATCCCGGCCGCCGCGATGATGACGAGAAGCGCGACCGCGCCGACGATCTTTCCCCCTTTGCCGCGCCTTCTCGAATGCTTTCCCCGCGAGGACGGGGCGGCGGCGGACTCCCGGCCAGGCGCCGATACGCGTTCGGCGATCGATCCGGCGGGGAACGCGGGGGCCGTTTCCGCCGAGAGCGCTTTTGCGGGACGGTCCGGTTTTCCGGCGAGCTTCAGAAGCTCCGATTTCATCTCGGCGACGGAGGCGAATCTCCCGGCCGGATCCTTGTCCATCGCTTTCAGTATTACGCTTTCGAGCTCCCCGGAGATCTCCTTGCTGAGGCGCGAGGGAGGGACGGGATCCTCGAAGAGCTTCGCGTCCCTCAGAATGAACTCGTTCTCGCCCTTGAACGGAGGCCGGCCGGTGAGCATCGTATACATCATCGTGCCCACCGCGTAGATGTCGCATTTCGCGTAATCCAGATGTTCGCCGCCCGCGAACTGCTCGGGCGCCATGTATTCGGGAGTTCCGGTCGCGGTGCCGACGATCGTCATCTGCGGGTCCGTCTTCCCCTTGGCGATGCCGAAGTCGATGATC
>JAPLKY010000134.1 GCA_026387805.1 Candidatus Krumholzibacteriia bacterium | reverse complement strand
CCGGTCGAGTAGGAGATCTTCGATTTCTCCGTAAATACGTCCATTGCGAAGAGATCGTATCCTCCCGCATTGAACGCGCTGTAGACCAGGCGATCGCCCGCGGCCGAATGCGCGTAGGAAGAGACGCCTCCGAGGAGATCGGTGAACCGGTAGTAGCTTCCGATCTCGACGCTTCCCCGGTACAGGTTGCCGATTCCGTTATCATCGGAGGTGAAAACGATCTCTTCGCCGTCTCCCAGCACCACGGGATTATTGTCGTTGCCCGCCGTATGTATGACGAGCTTCTTCTCCCCCGTCTCCGTATCGATGCTCCAGATGTCGCTGTCGACCGACCGCACGTTGCCGGCATCGGCGAAATCGACGCCCGATATCCTCGCGACCCCGGCGCTGTCGGCCGCGAACACGGGCTGAAGCGCGGTCGTCGCGGAGCGGGCGTAGGCGATCCTCTTACCGTCGGGAAACCACGAAGGAGTCTCTTCGTCGTCCGCGTCCTCGGTGAGCCGGGTGAGTTTCGCGCCCGCAAGGTCGTAGAGATACAGATCGGTTTGCCCCCCGACCACACCGACGAGAGCGATCGCTTCTCCGGTCGGGGACCATGCCGGGCTGTGAAAGAAATCGAGGGCCATCGGTATCTCGTCGAGGACCGAGCCGTCGCTCACGCGTACGATGAACAACTTATCGAAGCCGTGCGACTTCGCCACGAAGGCGATCCGCGTCCCGTCGCGGCTGTACGTGAGGTTCGAATTCATGCTCCGGATCGACTCGAACCTCGTCGACATCATCCCCGAGATGAGACGCTTCTCGACGCGGCCGGTCACGGCGTTCATGAGGTAGATCGCATCCAGCCCCTTGAGGTCCGAAAAGTATACGACGTACTGGCCGTCCGGCGAAAACGCCGGCTTTATGTTCATCCCGTTATGCTTCTTCACGTGATCGGTGAGCCGTCTTCCGTAGGCCTCGGGCTCCTTCTTGTCCGCATAGAGCGGCCAGTAGCGCCTCCGCATCGCCTTCTTCCAGTCGCGGCTCAGCTCCTCGGAGGAGATCCCGAGCGAGCTCTGCAATGCCATGCTGATCGATCCGCGCTGGTTGCGGACGTTATCCATGATCTCGACGACCTTGCCCGGTCCGTACGTTTCGTTCAGATAGTAGATGGCCGCCTGTCCCGACTTGTACGCCATGTAGCCGTCGGTATAATCGAGATCGCTCAGATAGTCGAAGACCGCCGCGTCGCGCATGAACATCTCGCCGCTTCGATCGTACCCAGACGAATAGTATTCGGCGAGCCCCTCCATGAACCACAGCGGGATCGGAAAGAGCATGCTGCGCGAAAAGACCGATCTCAGAAGCGTGCTGTAGATGATGTCGTAGCTGAAGATATGCACGAGTTCGTGCACCGCGGTATGCGCGTAGTCCGCGTTCGAGCCTCCGAAATGAAGCACCATGCGCTTCCGCATCGGCTCCGCGAACGCCTGCACTCCCTCGGGAATGAGGCTCCATGTCACGTTTGTTTGCTGGAAATCGGAGTGACTCCCGTAGATGATGACGGGAATGCGCCAGGCCACGCGATGCGATAGATCGTTCGACAGCTTGTTGTACCCGGCCTCGAGTATGACGCCGGTGCGCGCGGCGAGATCGCGATAGCCTCCCGGAAAATTGATGTCGAAATGGGGCGTTTTGAGAACGTACCATTCGAATCGTTTGTATTGAACCTTGTTCTTGCCGAACCAATCGCTCTGCGCGCCCGCGGACGCTGCGAACGCGGCAACGCACGCGAAGACGATCGCTCCGCGCGCCGCTCCCGATATTCCGATCCGCTTCACGTCCGCACCTTTCTCGCGAGGCTCGCGCCGACGCTCCCGACACTCATAAGCTCGCGCATCGACGAGTTGACTGCAAGCATTTTTCTCCCTAGAACTCCCATCGGAGCTTGAGATCGACGTTGATCTCATCCGAGGTCCGGGGGCTGTTTCCCTGGATGGCCTTCTCGAAATAGCGGATCACTTCCGAACGGATCAGAAACAGATTGCTTATCCGGTATTCCACCTCGATCTGGCGGGCGGACGAGATCGATAGCCCCTGTTTGTACTTCACGTAGAGACCCTGCGAGAGGTATTTCCCGATCCCGATCTTCGTGTCGCGGTAATCCCCCGTGCCGGCGAGCTCGTTCGCGCCGCGGCCGGACTCGAGCTCGATCGTCAACCCTTACATCTGGGAGTTGAGCACCCGCTCGATGTAGTTGGCGGCGAGATTCTGCGCGGTGCCCCGCGCATCCCAGTTCGCTCCCGCACCCTGCGTCGTGACGACGCCGCCGCCGAGCATCTTCCAGATATCGGTCTCGCTGTAGCCGGGATCCTCGTGGCGGAGCGTGAGCCGCGGCTCGAGATCGTCCTGATGCCACTGCAGCGTGAGGTATATCCTTCTTCCTTCCGGATCCCGCGTTTCCGCTTCGATATCGACGACGGGGCGAAAACTCCCTGCATAGACGAACTGGAGCTTCCCCGAGGTGATGCTGAATTTGTTGCCGTACACGTTGTACCATCCGCGCACGAGATTGAGCTCCCCGCGCAGGTACGTGCCCTTCTCATCGTGATAAAGCGTCACGTTTCCCTGAAGCTCGACGCGGGCGTCCGGCGTGCGGATCCACGTGTTGCCCGGTATCGCGAGATCGATCGCCGCGATATACGACGGGAGATCCAGGGTGCCGGCCTCGGGAGAGGCGGAGAAGCTGCCGAGATCGTAATACACTTCCGATTCCCTGACCCTGCAGGAACCGGTGACAACGGGGAGCGCTCTCCCGCCCTCGATCCTCGTGCCGATGCTCACGTTGCCGCTCACGATCGCGAGGATATCGGCGAGACTCGCGATAACGAATTCGTTCGCGTCGCAGGCGACGCGATATTCCACCGGCTTCCATCCCTTCAGCGCAATCGTGCCCGCGCAGCCGATCGTTCCCCTCTTCCCTTCCCGGCCGTTGAATTTCGCGATCGTGACGAGCGTATCCTCGATGATGACGCTCGCGTTGACCTGGGAATACTTCTCCTCCATCCCCGAGAGCCTGAAGCCGGCGTCATTGAGCTCGAGATTGCCGTTGAAGTGGGGCGAAGCGATCGTGCCCGTGACGCCGAATCGCCCCGCGTACCGTCCGGTCCCGTCCGCGACGAGATCCGTCACGCCCGAAAGGGCCGCGAGATCGCCCTCGGAAAGATCCAGCTCGAACTCGACGGGGCGCGAGCGATCGAGAGAATAGAGAAATCGCGCCGGCTCGAGCGGCACGCTTCCGTGGAATGAGCCCCCGTGCGCCGGCGAGACGTTGAGGGTTCCGTCGGCCGAGAACCGGTCGCGATCGATCACCATGTCGCAATCGACCGATGGGATCGTGAAGGATGAAACGGATAGCCGGTTGATCCGGCCCTTCAGGGAAACGAGCGGATGCACAAGGGAATCGGTGACCGAGATCGATCCGTCCAGACGTCCTCCCGAAAGCGTCTTGATTCCGGCGAGAGAAAGAAATGGAACGAGATCGAGATTCCTGCACGAGGATTCGAGCGCCACGCTCGCCTTCTTGAGCGCGGCCCCCGCGTCGCCGAACGTCTCTCGAATGGGCATCCCCGATATCTGTCCGCCGATCCTGAGAGAGCCGGATGGAGAACCGATGTCGATGGAATCGATCGTATAGCGTCACTTCGCGTAATCGGCCCGCACACGCAGCGTGTCGATGATGAACGTGTCGATGCGGCCTCCTTCGACCGCGACGTCGATATCGAGATCGGGATCGGCGTACGGACCGGAGAACCGAATCGCGCCGCGTGCCTTCCCCGCGAGCGGCGCCTTCAGGAATCCGGCGCGGTTGAGAAGATCGAGCCCCAGCCGTTCGAACGCGAAGCGTCCCCGAACGGTTTTCGACGGAAAGCTGATGGCGCCGTCGACGAATGCGGCTCCCGCTTTCGAATGGAGCTGAATATCGTCGAAGCGCACGATACTGTCGCCGATAACGACGGTAAACGCGCCTCCGCCGATCCACGTTTCCCCGAGAGCGTCGAGCGAGCATTCCTTGAATCTCACCGTCGCGTCCGGGCCTTCGGTCTCGATCTCGGCCGCGATGGCGGCCTTGAGATTCTCCCTCGAAAGGTTGAGTCTCTTGATGGTGCCCGCCGTGCCCCGAAAATCGAGCGAGAGGGAGAGCCCCGTAAAGTCCACGGGACCGATGCTGCACCCCGGCCCGTCGAGATCGAACAGAACTGTGTAGTCGGAGTTCTT
>JAPLKY010000380.1 GCA_026387805.1 Candidatus Krumholzibacteriia bacterium | reverse complement strand
CGCCCGAGCGCGAGCAGCGCGCAGAGGGACGCCGAGGGCACGGCCCATCGCTCCCCCGCGAAACGGCTTCCGCCCGGAACGATCGTCTCGAGCGCCGCGCGGTGGCGGAGCGCGCCGGTGCCGCAGAGGATGAGAGGGCCTTCGATCCCATGCTTCGCGAGGATGCCTCCGACCTCCTCCGGCTTCGCGGAGAAGAACGGAATGATTCCGCGAGGCAAGCCGTCCGCCGTTTCATAGAGCGCCCCGTACACCTCTCCCCTGCGGGCGTCGATGAGGGTCAATATGGGGCGCGCGGCGCACCGCGGCGAACGCCTTGACCGTCGCAAGGGCAATTCGAAGCCCCGTGAAGCTTCCCGGTCCGTACACAACGGCGAAGAGCTCGACGTCGGAAAGGGCGACCTTCGCCGAAGCGAGGCACGCGTCGACGCCCGGGAGCAGGGTGGCCGAATGCGTGTCGCTCGCGTCGAAGAGAATCTCCGAGAGAATCTCCTCGCCACGGCTCACCGCGACGCTCCCGCGTTGATGGGACGTATCGAGCGCGAGCACGATCGGCGCCGCCTTCACGCGATGCTCCCTTCGAGCGCGTCGAGAAAACCGCCCGGCCCCTCGATCGTTATCGCGCGGCTCCGGTCCCCCGTGATCTCCAGGAGAATCCGCACGTCCGCGTCGAGGGAACCGGCGGGAAGACGGTCCCCCCATTCGACGATGACGACGTTGCGACCGTCGATCGCGTCGAAAAGACCGACGCGGGCGACCTCGTCGACGCTCTCGAGCCGGTAGAGATCGAAATGAAACACGGGAAATACGCCCGCGTATTCCTCGGCGAGCACGAAGCTCGGGCTCAGAACCTCGCCGGAAACGCCGAGCCCCGCGCACACGCCCTTCGCGATGAGCGTCTTTCCCGCGCCGAGCCCCCCCTCGAGCGAGAGCACGGTCCCGCGCGGCACGAGCGAACCGATCCCTCGCCCGATCGCGAGCGTCCGGTCGGGGGACCCGCTCGCCGGCGCGATGCTCCGGCGCTCACCCTCGAGGCGATCGAGGCGTTGCGGCGAAGCTCCATTCGGGGTTCTTGTGCTGCGACGGGCGGGATGCGGGGGCATGCATTACCTCGGAGTCAGGGTGACGCAGGGAATGATCATTTCCTCGAGCGAGATTCCCCCGTGCTGAAACGTTCCCATGTATTGCCGCTCGTATTCGTGGAATTTCGTCGGATAGACGAAATAGAAGTTCTCTTTCGCGAGAATGTAGTTCTTGGAGGGTCCTTCGGCGGGGAGGTTGAACTCGAGGGGTCTGCGGATCAGGAGCGTTTGCCGGGGATCGCCGTTGATGTTCTCGCCGAATTTGTACCTGAGGTTCGTCGATGTGTCGCGGTTCCCGTGAACGAGACTCGCCCGCGCTCCGAGGATCGAGCCGTGATCGGTCGTGATGATCACGGTCGCGCCGTGCTTGGAAATCCTCTGGAGAATATCGAAAAGCGCCGAATGCACGAACCACGAGCGCATGAGCGACCGGAAAGCGCTCTCGTTGGGGGCGATCTCCTGGAGGATTTCGCTCTGGCTGCGTCCGTGCGCGAGGATATCGAGGAAATTGAACACCATGGCGACGAGATCGATCCCCCGGTAGCTGTCGACCTGCTTGCGGATCTCGTTCGCCTCTTCGATTTCGTATATCTTCACGTACTTCGTTGTGACTCCGGAGAATCCGGCCCGCGCGAGCTGCTCCTGCATGAAGGAATGCTCGAAGCGGTTCTTGCTCAACTCGTCCTTCGATCGTTCGAGCCATTGTTCGGGAGTGCGCTTCTGGATCGCGGCCGGAAAGGAGCCGGCGAAGATGGCGTTCCTCGCGTACGGCGTCGCGGTCGGCAGAATCGAATAGTAGCAATCCCTTTCGATAGTATAGAAGGGGGCGAGCAGGTCCTCGATCTTGAGCCACTGGTCGTAGCGCATGCAGTCGATGAGGATGAAATAGACCTTCTTCCGTTCCTTGAGACGGGGAAGCACCCAGCGGCCGATCACGTCGACGCTGAGCGGAGGCCGTTCCGAATCGCGCATCCAGCCGGGGTAGACGCGTTCGACGTATCGCGCGAAATCGGCGTTCGATTTCTTCTTGAGATCCTGCTGGGTCTGTTCGAGCCCCGTCGCGCTGAAACGGTCGAATTCGACGTCCCAGAAGGAAAGCTCCTGATGGATCCCGATCCACTCGCGCCATCCGGGGTTCGAGCGGAGATTCCCGTCGATCCGCTGGTATGCCTGGAGGTAGTCCTTGCTGAGAACCGTCTCCTGGATGCGATGCGAATCGAGGATGCGCTTCGCGGCCGAATAGATCTGGAGCGGGTTCACGGGCTTGAGGAGGTAATCGTCGATCTTCATGCCGATGGCCTGCTCGACGAGATCCTCGGCCTCGTTCTTCGTGATCATGATGACGGGAAGGTTCGAATCGATCTCCTTGATCTCCTGGAGCGTCTCGAGCCCGCTCTTGCCGGGCATCGTCTCATCGAGGAGAATGAGGTCGAATCTCCCCGCCTTGAGCGCGGCGACGCCTTCGTCGCCGCTCGCCGCGGCCGTGACCGCGTAGCCTTTCTCCTCGAGAAACATGATATGGGAGCTCAGGAGATCGATCTCGTCGTCGACCCAGAGAATCCGCTTTTCCTTCGCCATGCGACCCGCTCCGCCCCCGTTCAATCGACGGGAAAGGTGAGAAGAAACGTCGTACCCTTTCCGGGCTGCGACTCGAGAACCCGGATCGACCCGCCGTGCATGTCCTCGACGATGCGTTTCGCGAGCGAGAGCCCGAGACCCCAGCCGCGATTCTTCGTCGTGAAACCGGGAGAGAAGACGCGCTTGCGCACGCCCGGGCTCATTCCCTTGCCGCTGTCGCTGAAGAGGATCTCGACGCGCCGGTCCTTCTCGTTCATCCTGCACTGAATATGGATCTTTCCCTCGTCCCCCGCAATCGCGTCGAGCGCGTTCTTGATCAGGTTTTCGAGCACCCAGCCGATCAGCTCCTTGCTGCACCTGATCAGGGGAAGCTCGTCCGATTCGGTCGTGATCGTCGAATTGATCTTGAGCGAGGGGCGTCTCCGCTCGAAGTAGCGCACCGTTTCGTCGACGATCGGGGCGAGCTCCTGAAGCTCGAGCTTCGGGGCGGAGCCGATCTTGCTGAAACGCGCCGAGATCTTGCTCAGGCGCTCGACGTCCGTCTCGACCTCGTCGATCGCCATCGCGAGCTTGTCGGAGCCGCGCGCCGCGGCGAGCTCCTCGCGAATCATCGCGATCCATCCCATGATCGACGAGAGCGGCGTTCCGAGCTGGTGAGCGGTCTCCTTGGCCATGCCTACCCAGATCGATCGCTGCTCGTCGCTCTTCATGGCGCGAAACCCGAGGAACCCGAAGAGGACGAAGATCACGAAGACGCCAATCTGGACGTACTGCGCGACGGCGAGCTCGCGCGAGAGGGATGAAGGCCCGAAATGGAGAAGCGCTTTGAACCTCTTCCCCTCCATCGGCGCCGGTTCGTTCATGCGATCGAAGGCCTGGGCCTTCCTCAGGACCTTCTCGAGCATCGGATCGTTCGGAAAGGCGGGATTGAATTTCATCAGCCGCCCGATATCGTCGCCTACATCGCCCGAGCTCAGCATGGGAAGGCCGATCTGCGAGCTCCAAACCATCGGCCTCCCCGCCTCGTCGGTGATGATGAAGGGGGCGTTCAGACCGAGCACCGTCTCGCGCATGAAGCCGTAACTGCTCTGATCGTCGACCCGATCCATCTCGTGCGCGATGAAACGGGCATACTTGCGGGTCGTCTGCGCCGATTGCGCGCTCATCTTCTTGATGATGCGGTTGTTATAGACGAGCGCGAAGGCGACGACGATGACGCTCCCCGCGATGATATACACTTTGAGGAGAAACGGAAGATTTCGCGGCGCCCTCATGATCTATTCAGGCCTCGAGGTATTCCCTGCCCCCCATGTAGGGGACGAGGACACGGGGGACACGGACCTTGCCGGTCGGCGTTTGATTGAGCTCGAGAATCGTCGCGATGACCCGCGGGAGCGCGAGCCCCGAGCCGTTCATCGTGTGCGCGAATTCGGGCTTCTCGTTCGGCCGTCTCTTGAAACGGATGTTCGCCCGGCGCGCCTGAAAATCCTCGAAGTTGCTGCAGGAGGAAACCTCGAGCCACCGGCCCATCGCGGGAGCGAATGTCTCGAGATCGTAGCACTTCGCGGCGCCGAAGCTCATATCCATCGTGCAGAGCTCGATGACGCGGTACGGAATCTCGAGCGCCTCGAGCACGGCGGTCGCGTCGCCGGTGAGCGATTCGAGCTCCTCGTACGACGATTCGGGAAACGAGAGCTTCACCATCTCGACCTTGTCGAACTGATGCACCCGCACGAGCCCCTTCGTATCCTGGCCGTAGCTTCCCGCCTCGCGGCGGAAGCACGGGCTGTAGGCGGTGAGCTTGACGGGGAGGCGCGCGCCCTCGAGCACCGCTCCGCGGTACAAATTGGTGAGCGGCACCTCGGCCGTGGGGATGAGAAACAGATCGTCCTTCTCGCTGAGGTACATGTCCTCGGCGAGCTTCGGAAGCTGCGCGGTGCCGACCATGCACTCGCGGCTCACGAGATAGGGCACCGAGATCTCCTCGTAGCCCTGTCCCCGGTGCAGATCGATCATGAAGTTGACGAGCGCCCGGGAGAGTCGCGCTCCTTCC
>JAPLKY010000024.1 GCA_026387805.1 Candidatus Krumholzibacteriia bacterium | reverse complement strand
ACGCCGAGGCGCGGCTGTTCGCCGTCGGCGGCATCTGCGAGGATGCGATGAGCGGCGTGCTGTCGGGCCTTTCGAGCTTCGGCGCGCATGTCGGCGTGGCCTCGTCCTACGGCGCCTTCATGGCGCCACTGGGCCACCTGTCGGCGCGCGTGCACGCGATCGGCAACCAGGCCCGGCAGGCGGTGGACGGCGGCGAGTCCCGGCCGTTCTTCCTGGTGTGTGCCCACGCTGGGCTCAAGACCGGCGAAGACGGACCCACGCACGCCGACCCGCAGCCGCTGCAGCTCCTCCAGGAGAACTTCCCCGACGACGTGATGATCACGCTCACGCCGTGGGATCCGCAGGAGCTCTACCCGCTGACGGTCGAGGCGCTCAAGAAGCGGCCAGCCGTCATCGCTCCCTTCGTCACTCGGCCGAACGAGCTCGTCATGGATCGCGCGAAGCTCCGCGTGCCGCCGGCGACGGCGGCCGTGAAGGGCGTCTATGCTCTCCGCAAGGCCGTGAAATCGGCAAAGAAGCCGTACCACGGCACGCTCGTTCTCCAGGGAAGCGGCGTCACGTGCACGTTCATGGCGGACGTGCTCCCGAAGATCGACGAGGCGAAGCTCAACATGAATATCTTCTACGTATCGAGCGCCGAGCTCTTCTCGATGCTCCCGGAGAAAGAGCGGGAGAAGATCTTCCCGGCTGCGCTCATGGCCGAGGCGATGGGAATCACCGGATACACCCTCGCGACCATGTACCGCTGGGTCGCATCGAAGGAAGGACGCAAACGCACGCTCCATGCCTTCATGAAGGGGCACTACCTCGGAAGCGGCCAGGCCGCGAAGGTGCTCGAGGAGGCCGGGCTCCACGGGGCCGGCCAGTGGAACGCCGTCAAGAGCTACGCGCAGGCGATGGCGCGCCGGGCGAAGTAAGGCGCCGCAGCGTCACCCCGACTGGCGGGTGACGCTGATGGGGCCCCCGCCCGCTGCGCAGCGAGCCTTGCTCGCGAGCACGTGCGGGGTGCAATGGGCGACAGGACCCGCGCGTAATTCGCGACAGACCCGCGCGGGTGGCGCGTAACGCAAAAGGAGAGCCGGAGCGTTCAGCCCCGGCTCTCCTTTTCTATCACATTGAGAGCAATTCGCGGCGAGACGGAATCGCCTGAGCTTTTTTGCGGTTGCCCCCGTCTGCAACATTGTTATAATGCCATCCGTAGTCATAGATACCGAACAAATAAGCGACCTTGCAGCTCTCACAAAGGAGGCCCCCCTTGAAAAAGGCTCTCGCGTTCGCGCTGGCGGCCGCGGCCCTTCTCGGCTTCGACGCCTCGGTCACCGAGGCGTTCGTCGCTTCACCCGATTCGCTCGCTCGCAACACGCTCGCGCCGGTGAGCGCCCCGCTCAGGAGCGAGCTCACGAAGGGCCGGTTCGTCTCCGACGTCGAAGGCTCCGCCGCCCTGTACGTCAATCCGGCCGGCCTCTCGGCGCGGCGCGCCTCGACGGCGCTCCTTCACGGCACCTACTGGAACGATCGCGTGGCGGAGCTCACGCTCGGCGCAGCGGCGCAGAATATCGGTTTCGGCTTCACGTACACCGACGACGGGATGTTCACCTCCAGAAACTACACGCTCGGTCTGGGAACGAAGCTCTCGGAGGGCTTGAGCATCGGCTCGGCGTTCACGTGGCATCGAACGAGCTTTGCGCGCGCGCGATCCCCCTTCACGGTGGACCTCGGATTCATGATGCAACCGAGCCGCTCCGTTTCAATCGCCGGCGTCTGGAAGAACGTGAACCGGCCCGGGTTCTCGGGCGGAGCCGCGATCGATCCCTTCTCCGGTACGATATCGAGGCTCGATGATTACTTCGTCGGGGGGATCTCGCTCAGGCCCCTCGGCGAGAGAATAACGCTCTCGGGACAGGCCGAAATCGCCGATGGACGCAGGCCCGCCTGGCTCTTCGGCGGCCGCGTAACGCTCGCGCGCGGCGTCGAGCTCTTCGGCTCATACGCGAGGGACCTCGCCTGGGGAGAAACGGATCCGTATGAAGAGTACACGGGCGGCGTCAGCGTCTGGTTCGGCTCGACGCGCACGCGCGCACAGGGGAGGTCTCGCGCGGACGGCAACCTCGACTACGCGAGATACAGCCTCAGCTTCGAGCAGACCGACGCGTTCGTGAAGCGCGCGGTCACCCACAAACCGCGTTACGCGGAGGTCACGGTCGGGGGCGACTATCTCGACGAGGGAGGCGGCTTTTCGTTCACGGGCGGCTCGAAGAACCTCCATCCGCTGCTCCGGGAGCTCGAAAGCATCCGCGCCGACGCCGACGTGAAAGGGCTTCTCCTCAAGGTCGAGCCTCTCGGTGGAGGATTCATCGGCCCGGTGAACGCGAATATCCACGAGATCAGGCAGGCGGTGCTCAGGGTGAAGGAAGCGGGCAAACCGGTGGTCGCATATATGAGCGAGGGGGGCTCTTCCGCCGAGCTGTACCTCGCATCGGCCGCGAACAGGATCGTCACGCCGCGAGTCGGCACGGTTGGAGTGCTCGGCGTCTCTCTCGAGCTCAACCGCATGAAGCGCCTGTTCGAGAAGCTCGGCATCGACTTCGACCATTACACGGCGGGCGACTATAAATCATCGTTCCATACGATCTATACCGACACGACGACCGCTCAGCAGGCCGAGGAAATCCGCTCCCTCGTCGAGGAGAGCTATCGCCTCATCGTCGACGGCATCGCGACCGGGCGCGGCATACCCCTGGAGCGGATGAAGGAGCTCGCCGATGGGCGAGTCTTTGCTCCGGACGAACTCGTGAAGGAACGGCTCGTCGATGCGCTCGGCTGGGAGAAGGACGCGAAGACCGAACTGGGTACCCTCGCCGGAGCCAAACGGCCGGGCAAACTCGCGACGGAATCGATCGGGAAGCGCGCCTACTGGACGGAGCGCTGGTCCGCCCCGCCGGTCGTCGCGATCGTGGGAGCATACGGCAGTATCATGTCGGGCAAGAGCGAAAAGGGCATCATGCAGGGCACCCGCACGATGGGCTCCGAAACGGTCGTAAAGCAGCTCGAGGCGGCCTCGCGTTGCCCCGGCGTCCGCGCGATCGTCTTCCGCGTCGATAGCGGAGGCGGCTCGGCGCTCGCGAGCGACGAGATCCTCGAGGAGATCCGCCGCATCCAGAGCGAAGTCAAGATTCCGGTGATCGTCTCGATGGGAAACATCGCCGGATCGGGCGGCTACTGGATATCGATGTATGGCGACCGCGTGTTCGCCGATCCGTTCACGATCACGGGGAGCATCGGCGTCGTATGGTTCAAACCGGTGCTGCAGCGTCTTTACGAGAAGATCGGCGTCACGAACGAGGTGTTCAAGGAAGGCGAGCACGTCGACGCCTTGTCGAGCGGCCGCCGTATGACCGACGACGAGACGAAGATGCTCGGAACCTACATCGACGGAATGTACTCTCTCTTCGTCGACAAGGTCGCCGAGGGGAGGAAGCTCGATCCCGAACGCGTGCGCGAGATCGGCGGAGGTCGCGTCTACTTCGGAACCCAGGCGCTCGAAATCAAGCTCGTCGACGAGATCGGCGGGCTGAACGACGCCGTCGCCTTCGCCGCCGCGAAGACGGGAATCGAGAAGGACTACCGCACGGTGTACTACAGGGCTTTTCCGGGATTCTTCGGAAGCCTCCAGATCGACGCCGGCCCGATCGGCGTCGCGAGGGCGCTCGGGCAGCTCCTGCGGGGCGGCACCCTGTCGGGATTCGATGAGACGATCACGGTCTTCTAGCGCGTTCGCGCGGGGCGCAATGGGCGACAGGACCCGCGTAGCGGGCGAAGGAACCCGCGCGGGCTCAACGCATCGTCTTCTCGACGAGCCGGAGAAGGTTGCCGCCGAGGATCTTCCTGATATCCTTGTCGCTGTAGCCGCGCTTCACGAGCTCTTCGGTGATGAGCGGGAGCTTCGACACGTCGTCGAGCCCGACGGGACAGGTGGAGATCCCGTCGAAATCGGAGCCGAGCCCGACGTGATCGATCCCGGCGACCTTGACCGCGTGGTCGATATGATCAATGAGCCGCGAGAGCGGCACGGGCGGAATCTCCCCGATCCGTTTCTCGAACTCCCCCTCGAGCGCATGCCACGCCTTGCCGGCGTCGCCGTCGTACTGCGGGGCGAGCTCGTTCGCTTTCGCACGATACTCGGTCCAGAGCACCGTCACCTTGTCGTTATAGTCCTTGTCGAGAAATCCGGGGAAGAAATTCACGCAAACGACGCCGCCGTTCTTCCGCACCGCGCGCAGCACGTCGTCGCTCACGTTGCGCGGAATGTCGACGAGCGCGCGCATGCACGAATGCGAGATGAGGACGGGGCTCTTCGTCGTCGCGAGGACGTCGAAGAAGGTCTTTTCCGATACGTGCGCGCAATCAATGATCATCCCGAGCCTGTCCATCTCCCGCACGACCGATATGCCGAATTCCGT
>JAPLKY010000213.1 GCA_026387805.1 Candidatus Krumholzibacteriia bacterium | reverse complement strand
TAGGTTATAACGTCGGGGCCCATGGCGTGACCGTGGGCTGGATACCATATATGGGAGTAAGCCGCATGCTTCGCTACAACCGGTCCAGCCCTAGTCATTCTGGCTGCTCGACACCGTTCCGATCGAAGACCGGCCCCAGGGGCTTTTCGCTGATCGAAATGTTGGTGGTAATTGGTATCCTCGCTATTACAGCGATCGTTACCATCCCCAACGTGATCGCCTGGCGCAACGGCATGCAGTTGAGGGCCGCGGTCAACGAACTGCGCAGCGATCTCGAATCTGCAAAAACCCGGGCCGTCAAGGAAAACGCGACCGTTACCGTCGCTTTCGATCCAACGGCCGGACTGTACCGTATGACCTACCTGGACCAAGTCGCCAACACCATCCTGCTCAAGTCCCAAACGCTTCCCGCGGGCGTGCGCATCGCTACCGAGAATCCGGCCCATACTCTGGGCAGCCTCCCCGGCAACCAGACCAGCTTCAGTTCACGCGGAACCGCGGGAGCGTGCACGATCGTTTTGGCCAATCAACAGGGCAAGACCAAATCGGTTGGCATCTCCCCCTTCGCCAAAATCGAGGTCAAGGACTGATCATGAAAAATTTCTCTTCTAATGTCCAGGGTCCCCGCAGCCGATACTCTATCGGACGGAACAACAACGGTTACCTTATGCTCGAGATCCTGATGGCCGTTGCCATTTTTTCGGTGGGGTTACTGGCGGTGGGCTCCTTGATCGTTTCCACCACCCGCAACAACACCACGGGCAACATCATCACCCAGGCCACCATGCTGGCGGCCGAGCAGCTCCAGAATTTAAAGGATACACCAAATATCGCAACCCTGGCGACCGGCACCTACACCGATTCCAACAACCCGATCGGCCATCAGGGCAACCCGGGCGGCATTTATAACCGCAGCTGGACCGTTAGCGATCCTCTTCTCAACACCACATCGCGGCGCATCCAGGTGCGCGTCAGCTGGAACCGGCTGGGCCAGAACCGCGCGGTGGAGCTGACCACGATCACCCGGGGAAACGGCACATGATGGACCCAACCGACCGTCAAGCGGCGAGCCGCGGCTTCACCGTTGTGGAGCTTCTGGTGGCGCTCGGCCTGGCCGCGGTGGTGTTTGGGCTGATCGTTTCCTTCTTCGCCAACATGAGCCGCTCGACCACCGCCCAGAACGCGGCGGCAGCGGCCCAGCAAACCGCCCGGGCCGGGGTGGACTTCATGGCGCAGGAGCTCCGACTGGCCGGCCTCGACCCGCTCAACAGCGCCGGCGCCGGCATCGAGGAGATCTCGCCCGCCGGCACCAAGATCCGTTTCACGTCCGACAGCTGCAATGTGAAGATCGGCGGCAGCGGCACCTGCGAGAACCCGGAGCCGGACGGAAACGTCACCGGCAAGAACGAACGGGTGACGTACTTATACGACGCCGGCAGCCGGGTGCTGCGCCGCTATCTGTATGAGACCACCGCCAGTCAATCCTGGATGCCTTTGCTGGAGCAGGTCGAGCCGAACCCCGGCAACATCCCGCTTTTCACGTTTCTGCTTGTCGCGGGCTTCATGTTTCTCCGCGCCGGGAAAAGGCCCGGGGCGACGCTCGCCGTCTTCGGGCTCCTCGGACTCGTCCGCCCCGAGGGAACGCTCTACTTCTCGATCGCGTTCATCCTCCTCCTCGCGCGGAACCCGCGGAGAAAGACGATCGCGGCTCTGGGACTCGGAGTCGCGGCGGTCTTCTACGCCCCGTATCTCGCCTGGAAATGGAGCTACTTCCACGCGCTCCTGCCGAACACCTTCTACGCGAAAACGGGACCGGTCGGTCTCATGCTCGAAAACGGCGCGCGATACGTCTCGGGATTCGTTCTGCGCTACGGATACCTCCTCGCCGCGGGCGTTCTTCTGTTGCGCGCGGCGGGAAGGGCACGCGGCACCTACGCCCTTCCCCTCCTCTTCACGGTCGCGGCCGCGCTCGAGGTGCTTCTCCTCGGCGGCGACTGGATGCCGCACTACCGCATGCTGCTGCCGATCCTGCCGTTCGTCATGCTCACCGTCTCGCGCGGGATCATGACCATCGCGGCGCGCGAGGCCAGGGCCGCCGCGCTCGCGTTCGCGCTCGTTCTTTTCGCGGCGGCGCCGGGCGCGGTCGGTTACGAGGCCTTCACCACCGAGCGTCTGACGGTCGATGCATTCGCTCATCTCGGACGGCGACTGCGGGAGATCCTTCCGCCGGGGACGACCATCGGATGCGGATCGACGGGCGCGATCGGTTACTACACGGACCTGCCGATCGTCGACATCCTCGGTCTCACGGAGCGTTTCATCGCCCGTCACGGCGTCGTCGTCGGTACGCAGCCGGGACATCTCAAGACCGACGGCGAGTACGTTTTCGAGAAACGGCCCGACCTGCTCCTTTTCGGCAACATCCGGATTCATCGGGGAACGCGCGACCGAGGCCGGATGCCGCTCAAGGTCCAGGAGGAGGAGATCGCGAGGCAGCCGGGATTCGAGGGGAGCTATGACTTCGTGAACGTTCCGCTCGGCAGAGGATTCTATCTTTCGTGCTTCAAGCTGAAGAGCTACTTCCTGCCGATCGAAGCGGAGGGGACGGCGCCTTCCATCCGCGACTCGCTCCGATAGGCGTAGTCCGCGATCGCCGGCATAGCGAGCATGAACCAGACGATCATCTCGTACGTGACGGGGAGAAAGGCCGACGAGGCGATCATGGCGGTCTGCTGTATGAAGAGCGCGCGCCCGATCTGGGCGACTTCGGGATCGCCGTCGTTCTTCATCATCCGGCGAATGATCCTGAAGTTGCAGACGATGATTCCGACGAACAACGAGAGCGCCACGAACCCGAGCTCGGAAAACATCTGGAGAAATATGCTGTGGACGGTGAGTCCGTGCGGGATGAAGTATGCCGCGTTCGGGATGTAGTTCTCTATGCCGACGCCGAGCAGCGGATGGGCGAGCCCCAGACGGAGCGCGATCCGCATCGTTTCGAGACGCGTCCAGATGGAGAAGTCGCCCGATCGCTTCGTGGCGAAATCGATAACCGATCCTATCCGCTCCCAGTACACGCCCGGAATTAAAACGATGCCCGCCGCGATAAGGGAGAGCCCGAAGAAGAAGAGCGGCTTGTTCCTTCGCTCGACGACGATAAACGTCACAACCAGGAACGCGAGGCCGATGAATCCTCCCCGCGAGAAGCTCAGAGCCAGCACGCCGATGCTCGCGAGAATCAGGAACGCGAAGAATGGACGCGCGACGCGCGGCTTGCGGTACACGCCGATAAAGAAGATGAACACCGGAACGATGAAGAGCTGGAACAGCGCAAAGGTGTTGGGCTCGAAGACGAACCCTTCGTACCGCACGATGCCCTGGCTCCAGAGCATCGAAAGGCTCGCGAAACGGCCCGGCGGATGCACGATGAAGGGAAGATAGTTCGAGAGCAGAATCCCCCCCGTCAGCACGAGAAGAAAACGCCGGAACTCTTTTCGGTCCCTGGTGAACTGCGCGACG
>JAPLKY010000217.1 GCA_026387805.1 Candidatus Krumholzibacteriia bacterium | reverse complement strand
TCTATTTCTGTGTTCAAGCCCAGTGAATACCCCGCGTCGAGACCGAGCGCGATGTGTTCAGCTATATCAACATCCAATCCAAGACCGAATTTTATTCCTCCCCCTGCGCTGTAATACATATTCTCGTCTGAGGTTGTCTTGGTTCCATTCCATACTTGATCAGTGCCTGCCACCTGTCTGCCGGTTCCAAAGCCGAAACCGAACATCGGCCTGAGAGTGAGCGACGTCGCCTGGGCCTGGGCGAATGAAATGCAGAGCCCTAGTACCGCTACAGCTACTATTAGCTTCTTCATGTCTCCCCCTTCACTGGTTAATAAAACCCCATGTTTTGCCTAGAACGGACAGAGCGTATGGAAGAGGCAGATTCATGTCAAGAGTTTTTCTGAGGTGGCGCGGGAGGTTTCTTTCATCTTGAGCGGCTGCTCGCATGATGATATAATAGTATTGAATACGGCGCTGCCGCGTTCCAGAAGGAAGGAGCAGGGCGTGGACCCGGGACCTCCGGAGCTGGAAAAACGGTACCGCCGGTTCTTGGAAGGCAGGGGGGACGCCGTCGCTCCCCTTTTGTGTTTTATCGGAAGCGACGGCGAGGCGCGGGCCGGTTCGGGAGCCTGGGCGGCCCACATCGTCTCGAGGATATTTCTCCTCAAGGGGAATCTTCCGCTGGCGCATGCCTATCTGCGGCTCGCCGCGGCGCTCGCCGGCACGGCAGGCGGAGCGGAGCCGCAGGGCGAGGCCCGCGACGCGACGCTTCGGCTCGGGATTCTCGTCAACAGGGCGCTCATTCTCAAAGCACAGGGAAAGACTCGGCAGGCCGCGGAGCTTCTCCGCCCGGTCGTCGATCGCGCGCTGCGCGAAGGCGAGACTTTCGTGGCGGCGAAAGCGGCCGCGAACCTCGCGCTCTGCATGGCGCGCTGCGGCGAGGCAAAGAGCGCCGATTCGTATCTCGGGCTCGCCGAGAGGGGCTACTGCGCCGCGGGATGCGAGACCGGTCTCATCCGCTTGAGCATGACCAGGGCGCTCGTCGAGGCAAAAAGCGGATTGCACGATGAAGCCGTCGAGAGGATATGCCTCGCCCTGGGCAAATGCTCGAAGGAGCGATTCACCCGCGAACGCGCGATCGGTCTGCTGCTTCTCGCGGAGCTGTTGCTCGCGAAGGAGAATCTCGTCGCCGCGAGAGAGGCGCTCGACAAAGCCGCCTCGATGGCGGAGACGCTCGCGCGCTTCGGCCCGCAGCGCCTGACGTGGATCCGTCTCGAACGGGAGCTCAGTCGAAGATCGGGAGGCGCATACGAAACGCTCGATCGGGGAGGTTCCGTCGCCGCGTCCGTCGTCCGGGAGGCCGCGCCCCGCCGCGTCGAAGCTCCGGGGGATTCTTCCGAGACGTTCGTCACCTGCGATCCCCGGATGGCGGGCATTCTCGAGGAGATCAGGCGCGCGGCCGGGCTCCCTCTCCCTTTGCTCATCGAGGGAGAATCGGGCACGGGCAAGGACCTCGTCGCGCGGCTCGTTCATTTCTGGAGCGGGAGGGAACGGGAGCCCTTCGTGCCGGTGAACGTGGCCGCGCTCCCCGCGGATCTCTTCGAGAGCCTGGCGTTCGGGCATGCGCGGGGCGCATTCACGGGCGCCGTCGAGAATCGTCCCGGGCTCGCGGCCGCGGCCGGCCGCGGCACGCTCTTTCTCGACGAGATCGGGGAGCTGTCCCCCGCGGTCCAGGCGAAGCTCCTCCGTCTCATCGACCGGCGCGAATATATTCCCCTCGGCGAAACGAGACCCCGGCGATTCGAAGCGCGCGTCGTGGCCGCGACGAATCGCGATCTCAAGGCGGACTGCGCCTCGGGGAGGCTCAGGGCCGATCTCTACTACCGCCTCGCGCCGCTCGTTTTCAGGATTCCGCCCCTGCGCGAGAGGCCGGCGGATATCGCGCGGCTTGCGCGCCATTTCGCGGATCGCCTGCGGGCGCTCTACGGAATCGGACCCGCGTCGCTGCATGAAAGCGCCCTCATCGCCCTCGCGCGGCACGCGTGGCCCGGGAACGCGCGCGAGCTCGAAAGCGAGATTCTCAGAGGGGCTCTTGCGGCGAAAGGGGGAGCGATCCGCGCATGCCATCTCTCGCCGGCGGTCATGATGAGCCTCGCCGGGAACGCCCCGCCGGAGGGCAACGATCTCGCGGCAAAGGTGAACGCGATCGAGAGGGACGAAATCATCGCGGCTCTGCATGCATGCGGCGGAAATCGCACGAATGCGGCACGGCGGCTCGGTCTGAAGCGGACGACGCTCCTGAGCTCGATGCGGCGGCTCGGAATCGAATATTGAGGCGCGGCGCGTGCGGCGCGCGCCGGCGGCTGCAAAAGTTGCGCGATCGTGCTATCATATGATCGTGATCGAGAAGAAGGTGAAAACGAAGAGGGGCGAGGTGATCCTCGCGCGCGACTTCACCGAGGAATACATCCGCTGCCTCGGGATGGGTGAAGGGCTGGGCGTATTCTTCCACTACCGCTATCAGGACGCGCACAAGACGCGAAAAATCCTCTCCTCGGTGAGCGAATCGGAGGGCACGAAGCTCGCCTGCGTCGTTTTCGCGAACTGCATCGTCGGCTACGTGGCGATCGTGAGCCCCGAGGCCGACTCCCGCTGGAGCGAGATCAACGATGCGCTCCTCAGAGGTTACCCGGCGCTCGCCGATCCCGTGCTCCTCGAGCTCGGCTCGG
>JAPLKY010000369.1 GCA_026387805.1 Candidatus Krumholzibacteriia bacterium | reverse complement strand
CGATGGCCTTGAATCCGTTGAGCGTGAGGAGATCCCACACCTGCTTCTGGTCCCCTACGCCGTCGGCGCTGTGCACGAGCTCCCCCTCGATCGTATAGACGCGAATCGAGACGGGATCCGATATTCCCGATATCTTGACCTCCGCGTCGCCGCGCGAGATGTGAACGGGATTCGGGTACAGGATCATTCGCGAAAGCGATTCCTTCACCTCGCGCGCCGGAGTCACGTCGAATCGCGCGAGGCCGTTGGCCGTGCCGATCCAGAGAACGTTGGCGGTCCGATCGTACGCGAGCGACCCGCAGATGGCGGACGGAAGGGGCGAGATGATCGAGCTCGGATACAGATCCCCCTTCCACGCCTCGGCGGACGTGAACGCCTCGATCGCGCCGTCCGGGGTTATCTTGTTGAGTCCCTGCTCGGTTCCGACCCAGAGGTTTCCCGCTCCGTCGAACTCGAGATCGAACACGGCGGCGCCGATGAGCCCTCGATCCCCGGGATTCTTCTTGATGATGAACGAATCGATGGCGCCCGCTTTCCAGCGCACGAGGCCACTCGCCGTGCCTGCCCAGACGGCGCCGTCGCTCCCGCTCTCGATGGCGAAGAGGTCCGTGCTGGCGAGATCCCCGGGCTCGACGAGCGTGCTCCATTCGCCGCTCGCGAGATCGCTCAGGTGAGCCCAATCGAAACCGCCCGTGTACCACGCCTGGACGCCGTAGCCCCTGAGGGCCAGATAGGCGACACCGCCGGCGCCGAAGGAGACGTCGAAGACGCTCCCGCCCGCCATCCCCGACGCCGTCGACGGCGTGACGCTGAGCCAGTCGGTGCCGTCCGCCTTGAGGATGTTGATCCCGAGGCGTCCCTGCTCCCCCTCCTGGTCATCGGAGAGAAACCACCGGTTTCCCTCCGGGTCCTCCCTCGCCTTGACGAAACGATTGGTGGTGATCGTCCCCTCGTTCAGAGCGTAATGCACCCATTCGTCGTCCGCTTTGACGAACGGGTCGTTGATCTTGATGCGGTCGAGATCCTTGAACGCGCCGCACCACAGATACCCCTGCGAATCGTGAAGAAACGCAATGTTATTCAGATAATAGGATAATCCGGCGTCGTCCGTGGACGTCCGCATCTTCGAATAGGTCGTCCACCGGCCGTTGTTCGAGCGGTAACTGATCCCGAAGTACCGCGTGCTGGCCCAGATTCCCTGCCCGGAGACGACGCTGAGCGCCACGATCCCGTTCTGGGAGAGAATCTCGGGCGCCTTGTTGATCCATGAGCTCGAAAGATACGCGGAGAGGTAAGAACCGCGGTTGATCTGCGTTTCGAAACCGGCGACCCATACGGTCCCCCGAGGATCGACGGCGAGCGTCTTGAGAGTATTGTATCTCCACCAGATCTCGTATTTCTCGGTGAACATGGTTTTCATATTCGCCGTGATGTTCGTCCACGACGAGCCGTCCCTCCGGTACGCGCTCGCGTCGGTGACGCAGTAGAGCGTTCCCGCTCCCGAGGCGACCGCGAGGGGAACGAAGCCGTCGGGCCAGCCGAGCGGTACCCATGTGCTCCCGTCGAAACGCTGCACGCCGCCCGCTCCCGCGACGTGGATCGCTCCCGCGTGCGAGCACAGCGAAGTGGCGTTCCCGATGCGGTACATCGTGAAGCTGAACGTGCTCCGCAGAAAACGGGCGACGCCTCTCTCGCAGGCGACCCAGAGCGTATCCCCGCGCATGAGGAGATCGCGCACGGGCACTCCATCGAGGCTGTCCGAGAGTATCGGTTCGAGGGAATGAAGGTTGTCGTAGAACTTCGCCACGCCTCGCGTCGAGCCGTAGTAAACGTCGTCCCCCGCCGAGACGATGCAGGTGACGCTGTCGCTCCTGAGGTAGTCGTACGTCGAGGTATAGAGTTTCACGGAGGGCCGGGCGCTCCCGAGATGATCGATCCGCGCCACCCCGCTCGTCGTGAAGCTCGCCCATACGCTTCCATGATCGTCCCTCGCGACGCCCGAGACGTCGGTCGAACGGAATCCGAGGCCGTCGAGATGCTGGACGAACGACGAATCGCCGAGATTGAAAATGAGGATTCCGCCCCTCGTGGAGCACCAGATCGAATCGCCGATGCAGCTGATCCGGTTGATCGCGCTCGCGTTCACAAAGATCCCCCAATCGCCGCTCCCCGCGAGCGCGGCTTCCGGCGCGAGCAGCGCGCATGCCGTCATAATCATCAATATCCGTCTCACGCCGCATCTCCCTTGCTGAAGAACCACCTCGGGTAAGCGCCCGAGCACAGCGCTCCAATCGATTCCATGAACGTCATGATATCCCGTTCCAGCGACCACGATTCGAGCCCGAGCGCTTCCTCTTCGAGTGCCTGGCGTCTCGATCCGCGACGGGACAACCTCCATCGGCCCGTGATGCCCGGCCTCACTCTCAGGAGGGCGCCCGCGAACTCATTCGCCTGCCCCTCGTAGAGGGACGGCGGTCCGACGAGGCTCAGCGTTCCGCCGATGAGGGCCAGGCACAGCGCCGGCTTTGCGAAATCCCCCGCCTCGCGCCCCGAAGCGCGGAGCGCTCGCGGCCATACGAACGAACGTCCTCTTCTCCCTCTTCGTCCTTCCCCGAAAAACGTCACCGTGCCCTTCATTCTACCATACAAACGGTACGCGAGGAACGCGCATTCGACGAACGGGAGCGCGACCGCGCCCGCGACGCAATCGCAGATCCGTTTGATCCCGCGCTCGAATTCGAAGAGGATCCTTCGCTCCAGCGAAAAGACGGCGAGCCCCGCGAACTCCTCGACGCGCACTCCCTGCCCCAGAAAACGCGCGAGCGGAGAGATCATCCGTATCTGGATGACGCGACGCCGCGAATGCGCGAGGAACGGCAGCAGCGCGCGGTCGTTCTGGCGCGATTGGCAGATGATGACTTCCTGGATCTTGAACCGCTCGAGGAGATCGGGCAGATCTTCCGACGTTCCGAGCGCGCCGGCCCCGGCGCCCACGTAGCCGACGACGTCGATCCCGAGCTCGGGCGCTCCGGCGAGGCGCTCGGTGAGCTCGACCGCCTCCTCCTTCGAACCGATGTCGAGGACGCGTTTCAGATCGAACCTCGCCTTGACGAGCTCGCGGTGCAATTCCCGTATCACGCGCCTGAACAGGGCAAGGGCGAATACGGCGATGCCCGCCTGGCCCAGCACGACCGCCCGCGAATAGATACGAACCCTGCTGATGTACGTCGCGGCCATCAGCACGACGAGCCCGAGGAACACCGCGCGCACGAGGCGCATGAACTCCTCGGAGAAGGGCGTCTCCCGGCGGACGCGGTAGAGCCCGCCCGCGACGAGGGCTATGAAGAACACGAGGTTGTAGAAAAGGATGAAGGGCCCGTACCATCCGATCGGATAGAGGCCCAGTTCGAACAGCGGCTGGAGGAGATTTCTCAGATAATACGCTGCGAGGAAGCTCAGATTGAGCGCGGCGAGGTCGGAAACGGCGAAGACCGATGCCTTGATGGCCCCGCGGTTTCGCCGCACGGCGTAAAAGAACCTGTTCCATTTCTCGTAGTAGCGCATGAGGCTCAACATATGGATGAGAAACGGCTTGCGGAGAACCGATCGTGCGCTCGAGCGCTCGTACGTGTGCGTCATCACGGACGAAGGCGCGTAGTAAACCGACCATCCGTGGCGCTTCATCCGATTGCACCAGTCTATGTCCTCGAAATAGAGAAAGAAACGCTCGTCCATCGCGCCGACCTTCTCGAGCGCCTCGCGCCGCACGAGCATGCAGGCGCCGATGATCCAGTCGACCGTCCGCGGCGTCTCGTGGTCGTAGTCGAGAAGCAGATGATCCCTGAGCGGCTTCGCGCGCGGGAAAAGGGCTCCGAGAAACGTCCGGCGCAATACGAGCGCGCCCAGCGTGTAGAAGGAACGGCACGAGTGCTGGAGGCGCCCGTCCGGATAGACGAGCTTCGATCCGACGATTCCGGCGTCGGGATGAGCGTCCAGGAACTCCATGAGCCGGTCGATCGAGCCTTCCCGCGCGATGATATCGGGATTCAGAATGAGGATCGCGCGGCCGATCGAGAGCCGTATCCCCTGATTGACGCCTCTCGAATAGCCGAGGTTCTCGGCGTTTGCGACGACGCGCACGCGCGGGAACCGCCGGGCGACCGCCGCCGCCGTTCCGTCGATCGAGGAGTTGTCGACGACGATGATCTCGTACGCACACCGGGGCTCGTGCGTCTCGATCGAGGCGATGCACCGTTCGACGGGCTCGAGGCTGTTGTACGTGACGATGATAATCGAGAGATCCATTGCCATTCCCCCGGCGGCGCTACGATCGCCACCGTCGCGGGCTCATGAAGCGCAACCGCCAGATCATGAACGCCGCTTCCCTGACGATCTTCTTCGACATCTTCGAGCTCCCGACCCGCCGGTCGACGAAGAGGATCGGTATCTCCATGATCCGGAACCCCTTCTTCCAGCAGTAGAAATTGACTTCGATCTGAAAGGAATACCCGTCGCTCCTGATCCGGTCGAGCGGGAGCGCTTCGAGAACCTCCCGCCTGAAACACTTGAATCCTCCCGTCGCGTCCTTGATGGGAAGCCCGGTGACGAAATGCGTGTACTTGTTCGCCGCGTAGCTCAGGATAAGCCTCTCGAGAGGCCAGTTCACGACGGAGATCCCCCTGATGTACCGCGAGCCGATCACGAGATCGTTCGTTTTGATCGCTTCGAGGAACTGCGGGATCGCGTTCGGATCGTGCGAAAAATCGGCGTCCATTTCGAACACGTACTTCGCGCGGGTGTTCGAGAGCGCCCAGGCAAAGCCCATGATGTATGCCGAACCGAGCCCGAGCTTCCCCGGCCGGTGGATCACATGGACGCGTGGATCGACCGCGGCGATCGAGTCGACGATCCCTCCCGTGCCGTCGGGCGAATGATCGTCGATGACGAGCATCTCAATGCCCCTTTCGAGCTTGAGAACGGCGCGGATGATCTCGGCGATATTCTCCTTTTCGTTGTAGGTCGGCATGATGACGAGGGTCTCCACGCGTTCACCTTCTTCCTCGCGCGTAGGCGATTTGCCCGACCGCGGAGACCAGAACGGCCGCCGCGAAGCTCACGATAGAAACGATCAGCGACACGCGGAGCGCCCGCGAGGAGAAATGCATCCGTATGGTGTGATCCCCCGGAGCGAGCGGCACCGCGCGCAGGCAGTAATTCGCCGTGAGAATCCGCGTGTCCGCGCCGTCGACCTCCGCATGCCAGTCGGGATAGGCGATCTCGCTCACGACGAGAATGCACGGCTTCTCGGCATGCGCGTCGATCGAAATCGAATTGAGCCTATACTCGACGATCCCCGCGCTCGAACCGGCGGCGGATTCCGGACGGATCGAGGGCTCTTCGTTCAGGATCACTTCCCGCGACGGATCGAAGTCCGCCGCGCGGAGCGCGGCGAGCGCGTCTTTCTTCGAAAGCACGCGAAACGCGTCGACGCAGAACGCGCGCGGAAGCGCTCCCGGATTCTCGTACACGTACGCGTTGCCCGATTGCAGCACGAGCGGGAACGACGAGCCCTCGCGAAAGAGCGGAAAGAGCGCGAGGAAGTACTTCACGTTCAGCATGTCGACGATCGCCGCCGGGTACGCGCCCTCGTTGAAGGCCCCGAACATCGCGTTCATGACGTCCTGATAATCCTTGAGCTTCGCGGCGTGATAGCCGCCGAGCGAATATATGCCGAAGGACATGAAACGGTTCTCGCTGAAGAGCGGCGAACCGTAGCTCCACTGCCCGAGCTGAGCCGCGGGGACCGGGAAAAGGCGATAGAGCGTCGCGTCGGCCTTCAGAAAATCCGTCACCGTGTCCGGCTTCGCGATCTCGTCGCGCGCGCTCCTGTCCGCGATGATCGCCTGGGACCCGGGCCAGCCCTTTTCGGGATGGAGAATATTCCTGTTCTCCATGAGAAGATCGGCGACGGCGACGATCGCGACGGCGAGAACGACGGTGTTGGCCAACACGCGGCGCGACGCGGCGATAAACGCAACGGCGCACACGACGAGAACGACGGCCACGGTCTTCAGCAGGTTCGCGACGAACGCGGATGAGGCGAGATCGAGAGTGCCCGCCGAGATCCTCGACGCGATCGCAGGATTCCGGGCAATGCCGCTCTTGATGCCGCCACTCGCGAGCGCGACGAGAAAGAGCGCAATCGCCGCTCCCACGAGAATCCATTTCATCCGTCCGGGCTCGAGCCATCGCGGGAGCCTCTTCTCGTCGCGGCGCCTCAGGAACTCCTCGACGCCGATCGCCATAATGGCGACCGCCGCGAGCTGCTGGACGATGAGCGCCATAACCGGAACCCGGAATTTGTTGAAATACGGAAGCCACTTGAACATCGGCCCGTAGAGAATCGGCAGGAACTTGCCGAAGCTGAGCACGGTGGCGAAGAGAATCGCCGCAGCGAGGAACCACGCGCGACGATCCCGAACGTACCGGAGGGCGAAGATGCCGAATGCGACGGTCACGACGCCGAGATAGTTCGGGTAGTTGGTGAAAGGCATCGCCCCCCAGTAGGTCGGCGCGCCGTATCCGAACGCCCACGGGAAGACGAAGGTGAGCATCTCCTTCGGGTGAAGACTCCAGCCCGTCGCGTAGCCGTAATCGAGCCCGCCGGATCCCCCCCCGCCTCTGATCGAGTACGCCGCGTACTGCCGCACGGGTATGAGGAGCACCGCGGCGATTCCCAGCGCGAGAATCACCGCCGCGGCGAGAAACGCGAGGCTCTTCGCGACCGCGCGCGCCTGTCCCGCGCGGAGAAGATGTATCGCTTCGAAGAGGAAGAGAAGACCGATGAGAAGGTACGTGTAATAGGCGATCTGCACGTGTCCGCGCAGCATCTGAAAACCGAGAACGATCGCGAGTAGGGCCGCCATCGTCGGACGCCGGTACCCTCGAAGGACATGCCACGAAAGGAGAAGCGCAAAAGGCATGTACGCGATCGACGCCGCCTGCGATCCGTGGCCGTACGCGCCGATGGCGACGAAATTCGGCATGATCATGAAAGTGACGCCCGCGAGAATCGAAACGGACGATCGGGCGCCGAGCGAGCGGGCGAGAAGATACACGCCCACGCCCGCCAGGAGATAATGGAACAGAAGCCACGTCATCTCGGGAAAGCGGAGGTACTGCTGGAGAACGTACGTCACGAACGCGGGAGGATACACGTACGGCGTGAAGGAAAGGCTCGCATAGCTCGGCATCCCGCAGAAGAGATACGGATTCCAGAGAGGATACGCGCCTTCCCGGAGCGCCTCTTCCCCGACCGCGGCGAAGTTCATGGGAGCCTGGGAATCGGGAACGAAGAAGATCCTGTTCCTGAAGACGACGTCCCCCATGAGCGCGCAGAGCACGACGACGAGTATCGCGATGAGCGCAAGGGCGCGCCTCCAGGATGAGCCGGTCTCAAGGCGCTCGAGAAATCCTATGCCCGGAGCGTGCGCCGGCGAGGTTGATTCCTTTTTCAACCGAAACCTCCGTCGGGTTAGTTTAAGTCTACCAGATTTCTCCCGTTCGAGCAAAGCCTTTGCATTGCTGATCTTATAAGCTCATGCTCCGCGCGCGAGGCGCGCCGCCCCCCGCATGGCGCCGCGCAGAAGGCCGAAGCGCCCGCCGAGGAGCAGCCCAACCGCGAGGAGAGCGAAGAGCGCTCCCTGCGCGGGGGCCATGAGAATTCTCCACCAGAGCGGCTTGAATCTTCGGTAGAGCCGGAACGTGCTCGCGATTCTGTTCTCGAGCTTGAACGGCGTCATACCGCCGCCGCTCGAGAAGCTCACCTTGTGCCGCACAAGCGCGCGCGGCTCGTACAGGCACTTCCATCCCGCGCGGCGGGCCCTGAGACAGAAATCCACGTCCTCGCAGTAGATCCGGTACGACGGGTCGAGGAGGCCGACGGCGTCGAGCACCTCCCTCTTCACGAGCATCGCACAGCCCGAAACCCAGAGCGTCTCCCCCCCGCGCTCGGGAAAAGACCCGTCGATCTTCCGGATATTCTCGTGCTTCGGAATCCATACGAACGGGAAGAAGCCGCCCCCACCGTACCATATCCGCTTCGGATCGTCGTCATAGACGATCTTCGGGCCGACGATTCCGGCCGCCGGATCCCGCTCGAGCGCTTCGAGCATCCGGGCGACGAAGGCCGGATCGACCTCGGTGTCGTTGTTGAGCAGGAGAAAGAGCGAACCGCCGCGCTCGATCGCGCGCCGGATCCCCACGTTGTTCCCTTCGGCGAAGAGCAGGTTGCGATCGTTCACGATAAGCTCGGCTTCCGGCGCGTCGCGGCGCACGATCTCGGCCGAATCGTCGCTCGAGGCGTTGTCGACGACGATGATCTCGAGGGACGGATCCGAAATCCGCATGAGGGACGCGAGACACGGCCCGATGACGCCCCTGCCGTTCCAGTTGAGCACGATTGCATAGACGGCGCGATCCATGGGCACGCTCACCTCTTCTCGATGAGCCCCGCGAGCTCGTCGATCGCTTCGGCCATCGCCTTCCATGAGAATCGCTTCTTCTCCTCCTCGAACCGGGGCTCCATCTTCGCGGCCCATCCCTCCTCGAAGAACCGGATGACCGCCCCGGCGAGGGCGGCCGGATCGCGCGGCGGAACGACGAATCCGGTTCTCTCCGGAGAGACGGCCTCGCTCAGTCCTCCGACGTCCGTGACGATGACGGGGCGATTCGAGGCG
>JAPLKY010000046.1 GCA_026387805.1 Candidatus Krumholzibacteriia bacterium | reverse complement strand
TTGTCGCGACCGCGAGGTATCCCGATTTATCCGCGCAGTGTGTCTCCGCCGACGCGTACTCGTCCAGCGCCCAGAAGGTGTGGCTCATCTCGTGGATGAAGACGTGGCCGAACCCGAGCCCGTAGCCGTAGCGGCAGGCCGGGTACGGAACGAGCAGATAGGGTCCGCCGAGGTACGAATACGCGACGTAACCGGCGCCGCCCCAGCAGCCGGGATCCGGGCTTGGAGGCGAGGCGCTGTAATGATTGCTCATATCGGCGATGAACGCGGTGAACACCCAGTCGGTCTTGAAAGTGTTGCGCGCGGCGTTGTTAAGGTGGTGCGCCCCGAAACGTGCGCCGCCCGGATAGCCGATATTCGAAAGCGCCTCTCCCATCCATATCGCATCGATGCTGTCACTGTTGCTTTCGATCGGCTCCCTTGAAACGGGCACCCGCCTGAAATCGCTATAGTTGTAGATGAAGCTGAGATCGTTGAACCAGAGAGTTTTCTGCATGTACTGCGATAGGCCGAGAGCGATTCCGCTGATGGCGCCGGCGATCTCCTCCTCGGTCCAGTCCTCCGACGACCCCGCGCTCTCGGGGAATATCACGTTGACGAGAACGCTCCCGACGAGAAACTCCGAATTTTCTTGGATGCTTCGATCGGCAAGCTCCATCGGCGAGACGCGGAGGGGGCCGTCCCTCGCGGGCATCGTCGCGCGGATGATCTCCTCGGGAACGCGGAGAAGCCGGTCCTCGAAGGGGCCCGTTTCTTCGAGCGGCGCGGCCTGAAGTATCCCTTTCTGATCGAAGAGATCGCCGACGACACGCTGAACGATTCCGTCGAGCCCTTTCCCCATGAGGTCGCCCCGTGCGAAGCAGAGCTCGACGTCGAGCCCCGCGAACGCCGAGTGCTCGGGCCGGACGGGGAAATAGCCGAAGATGGCGTTCGGAGGAAACATCTGCACGCCGTATGCGCCGGCCGACTCGACGATCGCGCGCGCGCCGGCGAAGGTCGCGAGCTCATGATCCGAGATCACGATCGCGACGGCGTTCAATTCATCGTATGACCGGTAGGATGCCGCGAAGCAGGCACCCGAGACGAGCGAGGCGATAAAGAAGAGCGCGCAGATGCGCCGATATCGAACCATTGTTCCCCCCTTGATCGATAGTACTACTAAAAATAGTCCTCCGCAATGCCCTTCGCAACCGCAATCGCGATCGAAAATCGGGAGCCCTCGGGGAACAAAGAGGAACGGCCACGCGACTACGAGCGACCGCGAGGTTTCGTATAGGAAAGAAGAAATGATTCGGTCGCCGTATCGCGCGAACGCGCCGCCGAGGCGGGGACGCCGGCGACAATCGTCCGGCTCCTCTTCTCGACCGCGCTCTTGACGAGACCCCAGAGAGGAACGTCCCGCGAAATCCAGATCCTGCTCTTCTCCTCCTCGACGCGCTGCGCCTCCACTCCCCCGAGGCTCACGGGCCTGGTTTCGTCTCTCGAGTATTCCGCTCCTTCGCAGACAAAGACTCCGGC
>JAPLKY010000220.1 GCA_026387805.1 Candidatus Krumholzibacteriia bacterium | reverse complement strand
CTTCTGGCTGTTCTGCTATTTCTGGGTGTTTCTCTGGGCCCTGATCAAGGCGAATTTCGACGTCGCGTACCGCGTCCTCAATCTCTATCTCCCGATCAAGCCCGGCATCGTCAAGGTGCGCACGAAGCTGAAGAGCGACATGGGCCGGACGTTCCTCGCGAACTCGATCACGCTCACGCCGGGCACCATGACCGTCGACATGATCGGCGACCATCTGTACATTCACTGGATAAACGTTCAGTCCGCCGATATTCAGAAGGACACGGAGATCATCGTCGCGAACTTCGAGAAATATCTGGAAAGGATATTCGAGTGAACGTATTCATCGCACTCCTGATTCTCTGCATGTTCATGTGCCTCTACCGCGTCGGGAAGGGGCCGACGGCGCCCGACCGGACCGTGGCGATCGATATCATGGGCATTCTCATGGTCGGCTTCTGCGCGATCTTCTCGATCATGACGAAGAGGGATCTGTACATGAACATCGGCATCTCGTGGGCGCTCCTCAACTTCATCGGCACGCTCGCGCTCGCCAAGTATCTCGAGGGGAGGGGCTTCGATGAGTAGCGAATTCATCGGCTACGTGCTCCTCTCCGTCGGAATCGCGTTCGACCTCTTCGGGTGCATCGGGCTCGTGCGGCTTCCGGACGTGTACAACCGTCTCCAGGCGGCGACCAAGTGCGCCACGCTGGGCACGGCCATGATCCTCCTGAGCGTCTTCTTCTTCACGGGATTCGGCGCGATCACGATCAAGGCGCTCCTCTGCATATGGTTCATTCTCATCACCTCGCCGACGGCGGCCCACGCTATTTCGCGCGCCGCCCACCGGTCGGGCATCAAGCTGTGGGACAAGAGCGTGAGCGACAAGTACGCCGAGGACCGCGAGGGCGCGGAAGACAAGGCATGAGCAGGGAACGGGAGTTTGAGGTAGCATGCGCAAGCCGAAACTGAGAGAGCTGAAATTCGCGATCGAGGCCCTGATCAAGGGCCCCTACACGTCGAAATTTCCCAAGACGCCGCCGGTCGTGCCCGAGCACTTCCGCGGCGTGCCGACCTACGTGCCTGACGACTGCGTCGGGTGCGGCGCGTGCGGCCAGGTTTGCCCGGCGGGCGCCATCACGATCGTCGACGAGTACCGCGAGGACAAGAAGCGGATGGTACGGCGTATCGAGCGGAACTGGGGCAACTGCATCATGTGCAGCCAGTGCTTCGTCTACTGCATCACAAAGAAGGGGATCGTCCTCGACAAGGATTTCGACAAATCGACGACCGACACGGCCGATTTCATCGACACGCAGGACAAGGAGCTCCTCTTCTGCGAGCACTGCGGCAGTCCCGTTACGACGGTCGATCACGTCCGCTGGTGCACGGACAAGCTCGGCGAGCTCGCCTACGCGAACCAGACGTTCATGGTCGCCCGGCACAAGGCTCTGAACCTCGCGACCGATACGGCGCCCCGCAGCGCCGAACGCCCGCTCGACCGGGGCGATTTTATGCGCGTGCTCTGCCCGAACTGCCGCGCCTCGTACATCCTGTCCGACGAATGGGGAGAGAGCTGAGATTATCGCCGCGCATATTCTGACGACGGGGGCCCCCGAGCAGGGGCCCTTTTTATGGATGGTTCAATGGATAATGCCGGGGAACTGACGGCGCGCCTCAAGGGCAAGCGTTTCGGTGTCGTGGGCGTGGGGAACGTCCTCAAGGGAGACGACGGCGCCGGCCCCGCGCTCGTGGCGCTTCTCGCGTCGCGGGGGGCGACGGTTCCGATTGTCGACGCCTCCGAGGTCCCCGAGAACTACGGCGGCTGGGTCGCGAAACAGGGGCTCGACGTCGCGGTCTTCGTAGATGCGGTCGATTTCGGGGGGGCGGTGGGCGAGTGGCGCGTCATTCCCTTCGAGGATCTCATGCACTCGGCGAGCAGCACGCACCGACTGTCGCTCCATTTTCTGATCCGCTATCTCAAGGAGCAATGGAAGGG
>JAPLKY010000432.1 GCA_026387805.1 Candidatus Krumholzibacteriia bacterium | reverse complement strand
GCTCGACCGGCGCGACCGGACGAGCTCTTCCGCAAATCGGCGCGCACGGGCGAGCGCCCGCGCGCGGGAATCTCGATTTCCCGGACGGCCGCTTCCCCGCGAAGGCCGTCCTTGCAATGCGCGTTTTGGTCGAGTATCATCACATAGCATTGTATAAAAGCGGGGGTGAACCGTGGCAAGAAGAATCATCATCGGTGTCGTACTTACGCTCCTCCTCCTGGCGGCCGCGCGTCGTCTCAGCGTGAACCGGCCGGCCGATCTCGTTTCCGGAGAAGAGGGTCTGCGGGTGTATCACCGAACGGTCACGGAAATGGTGGGACCCGGACAGCCCCGCGTGCAGGCGAGAATCGATCCCGCGCAGCACGTCGCCCTGGTCGTGCGGTGGATCACTCCTCCGTCGAGCGAGATAGAGGCTCGGGGCATGTGGGAGATCAGAAAGGGCCTCTGGGAGGCGTGCTTTCCCGAGCTCGAAAAGGGAACGAAGATCAAGTACTGGATCACGGTGGCGACCGCCGAGGGCCGGAAGGTGCGAATGCCGGGCGATCCGGAGAAATTCGGCGTGCTCAGCTATAAGGGAAAAGCGTCGAATCTCGTGGTCGGCGCGCACGTCCTGTTCATGTTCGGGGCGTTCTTCTTCATGGTCATGAGCTTTCTCGCCGCGATCGGGATCCTCCGGGGCCGCGAGGACAAGAAGAACGCGGTCCGCGCGGCGCGGGGGGTGCTCGCGAGCTCCTTCATCGGCGGTTGGCCGCTCGGATTGCTTCTCAACTATCAGACCTTCGGAAAGCTCTGGGAGGGATTTCCCTTCGGGTACGACGTCACCGACAACAAAACCCAGGTGATTTTCATCCTCTGGCTCGTGAGCCTGCTCCTCGCGTGGGGGAGCTTCACCGGCAAAGGGGAGGAGAAGGACCGCCTCGGGCGCAGGGCGTTCGCGCTCTCGATCGTCGCTTGCTTCGTCGTGAGCCTCATCCTGTTCATCCTCCCGCACAGCATCTGACGGGGCGGGTCCGGGAGCAGCATGCCGCGCGGCATACGAAAGAGCTTTTTCGACGAGCCGCGAGCCTGTCTCGCGCCGATGGCGGGATACTCCGACGCGCCGTTTCGTCTCATCTGCGCCGGGCTCGGCGCGGATTTCGCCTTTACGGGGCTCGTGAGCGCGGACGGGCTCGCGCGCGGCATGAAGAAGAGCGCGGCGCTTCTCGATCGCCTCGAGGGGGAAGCGCCGCTCGGCGTGCAGCTCTTCGGCGCGAATCCGGAGACCCTCGCGCGCTCCGCCGCGATCGCGGGCGGCTCGGGGGCCTCGTTCGTCGACCTCAACTTCGGCTGTCCGGTGAAGAAGGTCGTGACGAAGAACGGGGGCGCCGCGCTCATGCGCGATCTCGTTCTCATGGAGCGGATCGCCCGCGCGGTCGTCGCGGAGGTCGGACTTCCCGTGACGGCGAAGATCCGGAGCGGCTGGAGCGCCGGGGAGCGCAATTTCCTCGAGGCCGGCGCCATGCTCGAAGGATGCGGGATCGCGGCGATCACGCTGCACCCGAGGCCTCGCAGCCAGGGCTTCTCGGGACCGGCGCACTGGGAGGACATCGCGCGGCTCAGGGAATCGCTATCCATCCCCGTCATCGCGAACGGGGACGTCAAATCGGCGGCGGATTATCGCGAGATCACGCGCGTGACCGGTTGCGCGAGCGTCATGATCGGAAGAGGGGCCATCGGGAATCCGTTCATATTCCGCGAAATACGCGCGGTCGCGGAGGGACGGGAACCGCGGGGCGCCTCGAACGCCGAGCGGCTCGACGTTCTGGAGCGGCACGTGAAGCTTCAGGTCGCGCACTTCGGCGAGCGGCTCGGCATCAGGGAGATGAGAAAATTCTACCGCTGGTATCTGAAATCGTTCGAGGGAATCAAGAAATACCGCGGGGAGCTCACCGGCGTGGAGACGTGCGCCGAGGTTCTCGAGAGTCTCGCGTGCATCAGAGAGGAGCTTGAAAAGAATGGAAGAAGCGCGCCTCAAAAGGCTTCTTGATCGGGTGGCGAAGGGCAAGCTCGGCGTCGCCGAGGCGGTCGAACGCCTCAAGGTGCTTCCCTTCGAGGATCTCGGCTTCGCGAAGGTGGACCACCACCGCGCGATCCGGCGGGGATTCCCCGAGGTGATCTTCTGCGAGGGGAAGACCGCCGCCGAGATCGTGAAGATCTCGAAGAACGTGACCGCTCGGGGGACGAACCTTCTCGCGACGCGCTGCGACGCGGCGCTGTTCAGGAAGATCTCTCCCGCCCTGCCGCGCGCCGTGTACCACGCGGAGGGGAGACTTTTCGCGATCGAACGCGTCAAGGCGAAGCGGCTCGGGCTCGTCGCCGTCGTTTCGGGGGGCACCTCGGATCGACCGGTCGCCGAGGAGGCGGCGCTCACCGCGCAGTATCTCGGATGCGGCGTCGACCGGCTCTACGACGTCGGCGTCGCGGGCATTCATCGGCTCCTCTCGTCATGGGAGCGAATCCGCAAGGCGGATTGCATCATCGTGGTCGCCGGCATGGAGGGTGCGCTCGCGAGCGTCGTGGCGGGAATCGCCGATTCTCCGCTCATCGCCGTACCGACGAGCGTCGGGTACGGCGCGAGCTTCGGCGGACTCTCCGCGCTTCTCACGATGCTCAACAGCTGCGCGGGAGGGGTAACGGTCGTCAATATCGATAACGGTTTCGGCGCGGGCTACGCCGCCGCGACGATCATCAGGCGCGCGGCGAGCGGCATCGCCGGAGCGGAGAAGACGAAAGGTACGAAGGGCGGCTCGGCGGCCGCGCGCCGCCGGGCGCGGCCGGGGCGCTCATGAAGGAGGAATGCGTGCGAGCTCGGGTACGATCGAAGCGGATACCAGGCATCATCGTCGTCGACGCCGCGGGGGGACTCAGCGGCGACATGTTTCTCGCGGGGCTTTTCGCGCTCGGCGCCGATCCCATACTGGTCGCGCGCGAGGTGAGGAAACTCCCCGGGCTCGAGCCCTTTTCAATCAAGGTCGAGCGGGTGAATCGCGGCGGGATCGCGGCGACGCGCGCGAAGGTCCGCTGCCCGGGGCATGCCCGCTCGCGCGACCTCGCTTCCATCCTCGCCATGATCGGGAAGTCGCGTCTCGGGGAGCGCGCGAAGGAGATGTCCGCGAAAACGTTTCGGATTCTCGGAGCGGCCGAGGGGAAGATCCATGGAGTGGCGGCCGATCACGTTCATTTTCACGAGGTGGGAGCCGTCGATTCGATCGTCGATATCGTCGGCGGCGCCGTTGCGCTCGAGACGCTCGGTTTCCCGCCACTCTTTCACCGGCCGTTCAGGCTCGGATGCGGCTTTATCGAGATCGCGCATGGGAGGTATCCGATTCCCGCTCCCGCGACCATCGAGATTCTGAGCGGGAGGACCGTGATCCTCAACAACGAAGAGGGCGAGGTCGTCACGCCGACCGGAGCCGCGCTCATGAAGGCGCTCGCGGAGGAGCTCCCCGAGCTTTCCCCGATCGTTCCGCGCAGGATCGTCTACGCGGCCGGCACGCGGGAGGAAGGGGCGGCGCCGGGAATGCTCCGCCTCATCGAGGCGGAGAGGCAGACGTTCGCCGGAGAGGTCACGGTGCTCCGCACAACGATCGACGACATGAATCCCGAGCTCTACGGCTGGGCGGTCGAACGTCTGTTCAAGGCCGGGGCGCTCGACGTGTTTCTCACGCAGATCATCATGAAGAAGGGGCGCCCGGGCGTGCTCCTCACCGTGCTGTGCGAGAGCGCCGCGTCGGATGCGCTCCTCGACGTCATATTCCGGGAAACGACAACCCTCGGCGTACGCGTGAGCCGCGAGGCGCGCTCGGAGCTGGAGCGTTGGACCGAGAAGGTCGATACGATCTACGGTCCGATGCAGGTGAAGCGCGCCCGTCTGAATGACGGAAACGTGAAGACGTCGCCCGAATACGAATCCTGCAGGGCCATCGCCGAGTCGCGCGGCGTGCCGATCGGGGATGCGTATGAAGCCGCGCGGAGGGGCCGCCCGCAGGGAAAAAGAAAGAAATGAGAATCGCCCTTTTCGTCGCCCTTTCATCGTGCGCCGCGATCCTTTCGTGCGCCGGAGAAAGGCCCTCTCCGCGGGCGCGGGAGCCGGTCGAGCAGGTCGTCACGCACCGCGTCGGTCAGGGAGAGTCATGGCGCGCCCTCGCCCGCGATTTCTACGGAGACGAGGATCGCGCCGCGTCGATCGCGAGCGATAACGGAATGGACGTCGCCGTCGAGCCGCGCGCCGGATCCGCCGTGCGCGTCTTTCTCAGCGAGCGCGATGTGAAGCGCGTCGCGAACAGGCTCGACGCGGCGCGCGAATACAACGCGGGGCTCGATCTCGCCGCGGAGGGCAACTACGCCGCGGCGATCGGGCGGTTCGAGGAGTCGATCAAGCTCGATCCCGCTCTCGTCGA
>JAPLKY010000313.1 GCA_026387805.1 Candidatus Krumholzibacteriia bacterium | reverse complement strand
AGGACGCGGACGACGCCTACAACAACGGCGAATGGCAGCTCTAGGACGGTGAACGCATGAGGATCCACCGGAGCGACAGGGGAGGCATCGGGCTGTGGAAGCTCTCGGGAACGGTCGGCCGGGATGACGCCGTCATGCTGCTCAGCTCCCTCAAGGATTCGCGGGAAACGAACCGCGGATGCTACATACTCGATTTCGAGAAGGTCAAGCACGTCGACTATCGCGCCTTCAGCATCCTCGAGGATGGATATCCCGCCGGCGCCCGCGTGATCATGAGCGGGTTCAGCGACTACGTCCTCGACATCTTCGCCTTTGTGACGAGGGGAGACGTTATCCCGGTATATCCGGATTGGCGAAAGGCGCTCAGGCATCTCGTCGTCGAGCGCGGAAAGCTCGGCGCCCCGATCCCCGCGGATTCGACGGGAAGCGAGTGACATGAAAAATGACGACGGTACGACATACACCGGTTCTGGCGGAAGCGGCCGTGGAGTTGCTCCTCGCGCGGAGGTCCGGTCTTTTCGTGGACGGCACGGTAGGGACGGGTGGGCATACGGAGCTCATTCTGGAAACGGCGGGCCGGTCGGCGGAGGTGCTGGGGATCGATCGCGACGCGAACGCTCTCGAGGAGGCGCGCGCGCGGCTCGCCGTCTTCGGAGAGCGGGTGAAGCTCGTCTGCGCGAATTTCCGCGATATCGCCCGGCTGCTCGAAGGAAGGAAGGCGGACGGCTTTCTCCTCGATCTCGGCGTTTCGACCTATCAGCTCTCGGACGCGAGGCGCGGATTCAGCTACATGGCGAATGGGCCGCTCGACATGGCGATGGGAACGGACGGTCTCTCGGTGGGGAAATTCATATCGTCGAGCGAGGAGCGGGAGATCGCGGACGTGCTCCGCGAGTACGGGGAGGAGCGCCGCTCGCGTGCCATTGCGAGGGAGATCGTGCGGCTCAGGGAATCGCGCGGGATGGAATCGACCCTGCAGCTTCGCGAGGCGGTCGCGAAGGCCGCCCCTGCCCGGGACGTGAACGGCACTCTTTCGCGCGTCTTTCAGGCGCTGCGCGTTTGGGCGAACGGGGAGCTCGAAAGCCTCTCGGAATTTCTGCCCGCGGCGGTCGAGCATTCGAACCCCGGCGCGAGAATCGTCGTGATCAGCTACCATTCGCTCGAGGATCGAATCGTGAAACGGTTCTTCAGACAGGAGGCGCTCGGCTGCGTCTGCCCCAAGGATTTTCCGGAATGTCGCTGCGGGAAGCTCCCGCGCCTCACGGTGCTCACGCGATCGGCCATGCGGCCGTCTCCGGAAGAGATCGAACGGAATTCGCGATCGCGGAGCGCGAAGCTCCGCGCGGCAGAGAGGTTGTGAGATGAATACGAACAGCGGGTACTCTTCGGGATTCTACCTTCTCGTCAAGAGGGCGCTCGAGGGGAGAGTCACGCCCCTTACCTTTCTCCTCATCCTCGGATTCTTCTCGACCCTCGTTCTCCTCTATATATCGCTGCACGTTTACTTCTTCAATATTTCGAACGAAATCTCCGCGTCGAGCGAGCGCGTCGACGCTCTCATGGACGCGAATGTGCGCCTCATGGCCTCGTACAACGTGCTCGCCTCGCCGGGCAGGATCATCCCGATGGCCCGGGATCTCGGAATGCGGGCGGGCTCGACCGAGGAGGTCCACCGGCTCGCGCTGCGCATCGACGCCGGATCGGTTCAGGGAGAACCGTCGTGGGCCCAGCTCACGATGGACAATCTGTTGGAGTTGACGCCTTTCCATAAGCCGGGCACGAAATGAGCGATCTGTATCCAAGACGCCGCCTGAACGCGCTATCGATCGTCGTTACGATCATCGTCGGCATTCTCGCCTATCGGCTCGTCGATCTCCAGATCATCGATCATGAAAGCTACGTCGCCAAAGCGAAACGGCAATGGTACCGCCGGCAGCCGCTCCCCGCCCGCAGGGGGAACATCTTCGACCGGAACGGATTTCCTCTCGCCGTCACGCACTGGACCTATACGATCGGTGTGACTCCGAAGCACTTTCCCGTCGACGACAGAACGGCGGTCGCGCGTCTCGCCGACGCGTGCGACCTGTCGAAGAAGGAGCTGCGCCGGAAGCTCGCGAGGAATGAATCGTACATCCTTCTCGGCAAGGACCGCCACCTGACGGAAGATCAGGTGTCGAAGATCGCGCTGCTCTCCGGAGTGCGCGTCGATTCCAACCACGACCGCCTGTATCCCTATGACGCGATGCCGCCGCAGCTCGTCGGCGCGATCCGCATGGACGGAAAGGGTACCGCGGGGGTGGAGCTCGCGTTCCAGGACGTGCTCGCGGGGGAGGATGGATGGCTTCTCGAGAGCCAGCTTTCGGGCGCCCGCAAGGGTTTCCAGCCGGTGAATGCGCCGGGCCGCAAGCCGCGGAACGGGAACGATCTCTACCTCACGATCGATACGCGCATCCAGGCGATCGTCGATTTCGAGCTCGAAGCGGCAATCGAGCGCTACGGCGCCGCGGGCGGCATGGCGCTCGTCATCGAGCCCGCGACGGGGGACGTGCTCGCGATCTCCGAGCAGCCGAGGCGCGAGGTGTCGCGGGACGCGGACATGATCGATGGCTTCGCGCTGCGCTCGATCAACTGCATCTACGAGCCGGGCTCGACCTTCAAGCTCATTACCGACTCCTATCTCCTCGAATCGGGGAAGGTGGATTCGTACGACGCGTTCTTCGGCGAAAACGGCAAGGCGACCTTCGATTTCGGAACCTTCCATGACGATCACGAGTACGGCTGGCTCAGCTTCAAGGAATCGTTCGTCTATTCGAGCAACATCTGCACGATCAAGGCGGCGCTCGCCGCCCCGCCCGCCGATTAATATCGCCATATCCTCCGTCTCGGGATCGGCGGCAGAACAGGGATCGATCTCCCCGCGGAATCCCGCGGCACCCTTCGGGAGCCTCGCTTCTGGTCGGCTCGTTCGCTCGCGAGCATCGCGATCGGGCACGAAATCGGGGTCACCCCCCTGCAGATGGCGATGGCGTACGGCGCCCTCGCCAACGGGGGCAACCTCCTCGCCCCGCGGATCGCGCTCGAGGCGCGCGACGCGCGGAACTCCGTCGTTCGGACATTTCCCGTCGTCACGGTCAGGAGGGCTTTCTCGGACCGCACCTCGGCGACGATGCGGGATTACTGCGCGGACGTCGTTCTCA
>JAPLKY010000267.1 GCA_026387805.1 Candidatus Krumholzibacteriia bacterium | reverse complement strand
GGGCCGCTCGTTCGACGCGCGGCCCTATCAGAAGCCGCTCTTTGGCGGCGGTGGGAAGGAGGCGCCCGCGGCCGCGCCCGCGCAAGGTTCCGCGCAGGCGCAAGGTCCGGCGCCGGCGAATGCCGGCGGCCCCGTCGCTCTCCTCTTTCTGAAAAATACGACCTTCTCGGCGAAACTCGATTCCGTCATCGCCCGCGAGGCGGTTGTCACGGCGCTCGAGGCGAAGGGCACGATCCGGGACGGCCGCATCAGGATCGAGCCGGTGACGTTCGCCTGTGCCGGAGGGAAGGGCTCGGCAATCGTGGGCGCCGACGTTCGCAGGAGCGCGCGCGTCGAGACGAAAATCGATCTTTCGGCGGAAGGGATCGAGGCGGCTCAGGCCCTCGGGAGAATCAGCCCCAAAGGGGATATGGTCCAGGGGAAATTCTCCTTCAAGTCGAACGGGATCCTCGCGACCGGTCCCGGCATCAATACGCTCATGGCGTTCTCCGCCGCGGGCTCGGCGCTTTCGAGCAAAGGCTCCGTGAGCATCGGGAACTTCCTCGAGCCGCTCGCGAAGATCCCGGGCTTCGACGTCGCCCCGTTCAGGGAATTCAGCTTCAGCGAATGGAAGGGGAGCTTCATCGTCAAGGACGGTCGCTTCATCACGAACGATTGGAAGGTCGACTCCTCCCGGGGGGACTGGTCGATCATAGGATCGTTCGGATTCGACGGCACGCTCGACTACGCCGTGCACCTCGTTATTCCATCCGCGGTGCAGGCGCAGATGAAGGATATCGACAGGTACAAGGCCGCTTTCGATCTCATGCGCGACAAGAGCGGCAACCTCGTTCTCGACATTCACGTCGGGGGCACGTCGAAGCATCCTTCAGCGACGCTCGATCTCTCGAAGGCGAAGAGCAAGGCGCAGGAGAGGGCGATCGAAGGGTTGAAGAAGCTTCTGAAGTGATCCGCAAAAGCGACGGCCCCCCGGGATGCGCGGCGTGTCCGCGCATTCCCGAGGGGCCGAACCTTGCTGTACCCCGTCAGGGATCGTCAATCCTAGTAGTTGATGGCCGCCTCGCGACCCGTCACGTTGACGATCGGAAATCCGGTCTCGCATGTGGCGATGCCGAGCGAGCCGTTCGGATTGGGCTCGAACTTGAACGACAGGTTCTGCAGATCCTCGATCAGCATCATTTCGAACGACGCGACCAGAACGGGCTCCGGACCGTACATCGGCCTGTTGAAGCTGACCGCCAAGCCCGAGAAAAGATCGCCGAGAGTGACGGCGACGTAGTCGGGAGTCGCTACGCTGATGATCGCGTACTGCGAAGCCGGATCGAGATCCGCGTTGTCCACGTCGGCGATGCGAAGTTTGAACTCGCATGCCTGCGCGCAGTTCACGTCCTGCTCATCGAGCAATATGAACACGTAGCAGTCGATGTTCGTGAATGCGGTCGTGGCGGACGAGCATACGCTCGCGGCGCCGTCGAAGAAGACGGCGAGCGACGGATTCGACGGGACGTCGACGCTCATGTCGAACGCCTTGTCCTCCGTTTTCGGTGTGGGGGAGCTGTCGGTGACGCGCACCGTGAAGCTGAAATCCCCCGCAGCGATCATGACGCCGGAAATTACGCCTTCGGACGTGAGAACGATGCCCTCGGGCAGAGGATCGCTGCCTTCGGCCAGCGTCCAGGTATAAGGCGCCGTACCGCCTTGAACCGCCAGGGTAGTGTTATACGGAGAACATGTGTAAGCGACCGGAACCGCCGCGGTCGTAATCTCGAAATCGACGGCGGCCGGCTTCGGCGGAGTCGGGGTCGAATCATCCGAACATGCGGCAAGCATGGACAGAAGGACGAGACCCGCAAAAAGCGCGAAAGCCTTCCTCATCTCAGGACCTCCTTTTCCTTTCCAAGTTTCAAATCCTGTTAACCCCTCGATAGCGCATTCAGCAAGGCGTGTGCCATGAGGGTTTGCACTCAGGCTTCGTCTTGTATTTTGTTGTATTTGAATTGCTTATAGCTGATCGACGATTTCTTCCGGTGGGCCGGAGTTGCCCGCACATTCTCATTATGCCACAGATGGACGGGATGGGTACCTCGATTCTGAATTATGGAACGGCGCTTCCCGGCGCCCTCTGCATTCCTCGGAATCGGCTTGTCCGGTTGCGCTTGCGTCGGCGCCGGTATTCTATTACCATGTGCGGGAAAAGAGGTCCTGCGAGGCCGCACGCCGTCGAAGGGCCGGAAAGCGGTAGCTTCCCGGCCTCGATGGGTCCGGGCGCGGAACGCTTTCGATCGGAGGTTTGCGATGATCGGTTGGATAGTGCTGATAGTCCTTATCGTGCTCGTGTTCGCCGCGATAGGGATCTTCAACAATCTCGTCGTCCTGAGGAAGCGCTGCGACAGCGGGTGGGCGCAGATCGACGTGCAGCTCAAGCGTCGGTACGATCTGATTCCGAATCTCGTCGAAACGGCGAAGGGATACCTCAAGCACGAGCGCGAGGTGCTCGAGAACGTGACGAAGGCCCGCCAGCAGGCGATCGACGTATCGGGCGTCAAGGAGCAGGCGAAGGCGGAGAACATGCTCACGAGCACGCTTCGGTCGCTCTTCGCGGTCACCGAGAATTATCCCGATCTCAAGGCAAACCAGAACATGCTCGCCCTCCAGGAGGAGCTCGCCTCGACGGAGAACAAGATCTCCTTCTCGCGGCAGCACTACAACGACGTCGTTCTCGATTACAACACGCGGATCGAGCAGGTTCCGGCGAACATCTTCGCCACGGTCTTCAACTTCAAGGCTCGCGAGTTCTTCGAGGTCGAGGATCCGGCAGAGAAGAAGCCCCCGAAGGTGAGCTTCACGTAATGGAAAACCTGTACACGGCCATGTCGGCCAATAAACGGAATTCGTTCTTCATCACCGTGGCGATCACGGCGATGTTCGTCGTGCTCGGATATTTCCTCGGGAGATACTGGGGATCCGGCTACGGAGGCGTCTTCATCGCGTTTCTCGTGGCGCTCGTCATGTCCCTCTCCGCGTACTACGGCGGCGACAAGATGGTGCTCGGGATCAGCCGCGCGAAGCGCATCGAGAAGAAGGATTACCCGCAGCTTTTCAACGTCATCGAGGAGCTCGCGATCGCGGGCGGGCTCCCGATGCCCGCGGTTTACGTCATCGACGATACGGCGCCCAACGCATTCGCCACGGGACGCGATCCGAAACACGCGTCCGTTGCCATCACGACGGGGCTCATGCAGAAGCTGAGCAGGGACGAGCTCCAGGGGGTCATGGCGCACGAACTCTCGCACGTCGGGAACCGCGACATCCTCTACGCGACGATGGTGGGGATACTCGTCGGCTCGATCGCGATGATGAGCGACTTCTTTCTCAGGAGCTTCTTCTGGGGCGGCGGGAGACGGCGGCGGAGCAACAGCGAGGGGGGAGCGGCGGGGGCCATTTTCATCGTCATCGCGATCGCGCTTGCCATACTCGCCCCGATCTTCACGAAGCTCCTGCAGCTCGCCGTCTCGCGGCAGCGGGAGTATCTGGCGGATGCCTCGGCCGCGAAGCTCACCCGCTATCCCGAGGGGCTCGCCTCCGCGCTCCAGAAGATCTCCGGGGACAAAGAAGTGCTCGAAGTGGCGAACCGCGCCACCCAGCACCTCTATATCGTGAACCCGATCAAGCCGTTCGAGAAGCGCGCGAGCAACCTCTTCAGCACCCACCCGCCGATCCAGGACCGGATCGCGCGCCTCAGGGCGATGAGATAGCGCGCGAAACGGATCAATAGCGCGCGAGGCGAGCCGAAGCAATCAAGGTGCCGAACGATCAATCGATCAGGAGCGTCCCCCCGTCCATGATCAACCTCCCGTCGAGCTCGACGGTGGGGCTCATCACGATGCCGTCGAGATGGACGGGCACGTCGACGGTTCCTCCCATCGACATATTGTTGCCGAGGGCGATGTGGATCGTTCCCATGATCTTTTCGTCCTCGAGAATGGAGCCCGTGATGCGGGCCGCGTCGTTCGTCCCGATGCCGAACTCGGCGACGTTGTAGGCCTTTGTGCCGAGCGGCTCGAGCTTCTCGCGCAGCGCCGCGGCCCCCGCCCCTCCCGAGATCTCGACGGCGAAGCCGTTCTTGACCCTGATCGTTATAGGTTCCTGATCGCTGAGGGAGCCGATTCCGGACATCGAGCCGTCCACGACGAAGACGCCGTTGGAGGAGCCCTCGACCGGCATCATATACGCCTCGCCCGAGGGGAGGTTGCCGAAGCCGCCCGGCTCGTGGATGAGCCCCGTCGAGGCGATCGCCTTGATTCCCTCGATCGGAAGCGTGATGTCGGTGCCCGCCGCCGTCGTCACCCGCAGGAGCTTTCCCGCCGTGAGCAGCTCGGTGGCGCGCTTCGTGCGCTCGGCGATCGCGTAATAATCGGCGTTGAGGCAGCGGATCATCGTTTCGCGGAGAATGCCGGGCATCGTCGCGACGCGCGCGCCCGCCTTGCAGGCCTCGCGCCGGGCCGCGGTATGCGTGAGGGAGCGCGCGGTCGGCGCCACGACGACCTTTGCATGTGCCATCGCGCTCGAAACGGACTCGGGCGGTTCCTCGCCGTCACGGCTTCGCACCTCCGTCTGAATGACGACCGGATCGTTTCCGAGCTCGAGCGCCGCCTCCCGGAGCGCCTCCCCGATCTCGCGAAGCTTCGTGTCGGTGACGATGAGGAGCGATTCGCCCCGCCGCAGCTTGAGGCAGTCCCTGAGCGCGATGGTAGAGGCCTTGAGCAGCTCCTTGTCCATGGATCCTCCTTTTATCGGGTGCGGAACTCGTCCGGCATCTCCGCGGTCGCGGAGATATCCCTGCCGGTAATGGGATGATTGAACCGCAGCTTCCAGGCGTGAAGGAACAGTCTGCCGCCGGAGCTCGACGCCGCGCCGTATTCCTTGTCGCCGACGATCGGGTGTCCGATCGAGGCGAGGTGCGCGCGAATCTGGTGCGTTCGACCGGTGCGCATCGAGACCTCGAGCAGCGCCCGGTCGCCGCGGAGCGACAATACGATCGTGTAGACCGTGCGGGCTTCTTTTCCCCCCGCGGCGACCGCCGACTGCGACCGCGCCCCCTTGGTAGTGA
>JAPLKY010000062.1 GCA_026387805.1 Candidatus Krumholzibacteriia bacterium | reverse complement strand
GGGAACCGCATGGTTCCGTCGATCGACATCGGCCCCGACGGCTCGCTTCACGTCGCGTGGTGGGACACGCGGCAGGATACGCTCATCGGGAAGATCTACCACCGGGAAAGATCGGGAGGCGTCTGGCTCGACGAGGAGCCGCTCACCGATCCGGCAAACAACGCGATGCGGCCGAGCATCGCCGTCGACGACAGCGGATTCGTGCACGTCGCCTGGATCGACAAACGGGGATCGTTCGAGCAGATCTACTACCGCCGGCGCGGTCCCGGCGGCTGGGAAAGCGAGATCGCGCTCACGAGCGACGCCGTGACCCACTATCACCCGAGCATCGACGCCGCGGGGGCGGAAGCGGTTCTCGCGTATTGGCAGATCGTCGACGGAGGCGCGAACTCGGAGATCTTCTTCAGGCGGCGCATCGCGGGGGCCTGGACCGGCCCGGTCCGGATCACCAATGCCGCCGGCAACTCGGAGCTCCCCTGCCTCATCGCCGGGCCGAATCGGAACCTCCATCTCGCCTGGGTCGATTCGCGCGACGGGAACCAGGAGATCTACTATCGCGAATACATCGATCCGGCGAACGGAACGGGGGGAGAGGACGCCGATCCGATCCGCGCGCCGAGCATCGGTTTCCTCATCACGTCCAGCCCCAACCCGTTCAGCTCTTCGACGAACGTTGAGCTCTCCGTGCCGGAGGCGTGCGCGGCGAGCATCAGAATCTACGATGTAGCCGGGCGCTGCGTGAGAAACCTGCTCTCGGGACCGGTCTCGCGCGGAACCCGCGCGGTCGCGTGGGACGGAACGGACGGCGCCGGACGGACCCTCGCTCCCGGCGTATACTTCGCTCTCGCCCGAGCCGGCAAGCTGCGCATCGAGCGCAAGCTTCTGCTGATCAAATGATTCCGCATTACCCCGACTAGCGGGTGACGCTGATGGGGCCCCCGCCCGCTGCGCAGCGAGCCTTGCTCGCGAGCACGGGTGGGGTGCAATCAGCGGCAGGACCCGCGTTAAATGTACGCGTGCATCCCGCCGAAGAAGAGATTCCCGAGAAACGAGACGATGGCGATCGCGAGTCCCACGATCGCGAGGACGGCGAGCGTTTTTCCGCGCCAGACGCCGCGCACGTTCTGATGCAGCACCAAGGTATAGTAGAGCCAGAGGACCAGCGACCCCGTCTCCTTCGGATCCCAGCTCCAGAACCTTCCCCATGCGTACTGCGCCCATATGGCCCCGGCGAAGAGCGCGCCGATCGTGAAGAGCGGATAGCCGATGCGGAGCGAGCGCATGATGATCTCCTCGAGCAGATCGCGCGAGGGGAGGAAATCCTTCTCCCCCGCTCCCGCGCCCCGGCGGATCAGGTAGATGATCCCCGCTCCCGCCGCGACGATGAACGCGCCCTCGGCGCACGCGGCGAGCGTTACGTGAATGTAGAACCAGTAGCTCTGCAGCGCGGGCATGAGCTGCTTCGACGCTTCCTTCGGAAGGAGCGAGGCGATGACGAGGACGACGAGGAGAACGGGAGACACGATGACTCCGAGCACCATGCGCCTGAACCGTGCCATGACGACGATAAAGGACAGCGCGACCGCCCACGACATCGTCACGGCGTATTCATACATGGTCGACAGGGGCGGATGCGTCGTGACGATCCACCGCGCGGCGAGACCGGCCGTGTGCAGCGCGAACGCGGCGAGAAAGGCGGCCGTCGCCGCGATGCCGACTCCGCGCTTGCGGACCGCCGCATACACGGAAAAGACGAGAAAAGCGGCGAGATACGTCCAGAACGACAGCCAGAAAAACCTCGCATCGAGCGCGGATGTCATGTCCTTCCCCCTCCCTGGCCGATTTCCTTCCGGATCGCCTCGCGCAGGTCGGCGAATTCCCGCTCGAAGCTCGCCTTCCAGCGGTGCTCTCCGGCCGCGACGACGATTGCGTCGGGGCGCGCGAATCCCCTCACGATCCGCGGATTGCACACGTACATAAGGAAAAGCCCGAGCGTGGCGGCGGCGAATCCGGCGAGGAGGACCCCCGCCCCCGGATTGGCGCTCACCTCGAGCCCCGAGTAGTACACCGGTTCGCATCGCGTGAGAACGAGATCGACGGGCGCGAGGAACCTCTTGCTGAAATCCCTATGGTAGAGAAAGAGCCAGCCGCGCTCCTTCTCCCCCGAGCCCCCAACCTCGATCTCGAGGGCCGGGTTCGCGGGAAGCGAGCTCGCCGAGAACGCCCCCTCACGGCCCATCCGGAAATCGGGAAGATAGCGAAGCGCTTGTATCGTGATCGTGCCGTCGCCGATCGCGACGGGCTCGCCGGCGGCGAGATCGAGCGAACCGCGCGTACCCGTTTCCCGCAGCGAGTAATCGACGCTCGCCCGCGCGAACGCGTTCTCGTCGATCGTGAATTCGCTCTGGTAAATGCTGCGCCCGTCGATCCTCATCGGATGGTTCACTTCCACGTTGCCGTACGCGACCGCGTTACCGTGCGCGTCGGTGATCGACACGGTCGACACGAAGCTCCGTATCTCCAGGCGCTCCGTCGTCACGATGTCGAAGCCGTCGACGCGGAGCGCGAGCGAGCCGTCCCGCGGAAACGGAACGGCCGAGCCCTCTTTCACGAACACAATCTCTCGCCATCCGGCGTAGCTTCCGATAACCCCGCCGATCGTTATGACGAGCAAGCCCGCGTGGAAGAGCATGGTTCCCGGCGACCGCAGCCTTCCCGAGGAGGCGGCAAACGCGATACCCTCCGCGCTCTCGCGCGAGATCACGCGATATCCCCTCTTCCGGAACAGCGCGGCGATCCGTGAGAAATGGCCGCGGAGCGCATCCGTGCCGATCGATTCTGCGCGCCCGTACCGCTCCGCGAAGTGCACGATGGGATCCCTGGACCCCCGATCGCCGCTCTCGAGGAGCCGCCAGGATAGCTCGAACGAGAGCCGCTTTGCGTCGAGATCGCCGGAAACGGCGGGGAGAGAGGCGTGCCACGATCTGAGAGCGAGCTGTCTCCATCGCGACACGATGCAGAGAAGCAGCACCGCGAAGAACAGCGCAAGCGCGAAACGATACCAGAGAGAGTGAAAAGGATCGTGGAGATGCAGCGCCGCGACGAGCTTGACGGCGGCACCCCCCCATGCTTCGCGAAAAGAATCCATTCTATCGGGAAGATCGGGAGGAACGACCTCGGTCGCGATCCAGCCGGCCAGGCTCGCGCCGAAAAGAATCGCGATCACGATTCCCCCGAGGCGATTCGATATGAGACTTCCACCCGCGGCCACGCGCTTTTCACTCATACATGCTCCCGCCCGCCGGCGCGATCAGGGCCCCTTTCGCGTATTGTACGCGAAGCGGGAGCGCGCGCTCAAGGAATTACGACAAAAGATATTTACTTGCGCCCGGCGAGTGATTATATAGCATCGAATGCGCGAGCGCCGCGCCCTCTCGGCCGGCGGCGCCGCGCCGCGAGAGGAATGAAATGAGACCCGCGAGATCCGTCTCCGCCGCATCCGGCCTGCTCTGCCTCGCGCTGCTCGCCTCGGGCTGCGCCGGCGAGAAGAACGTCCCGGATTACGCCGAAACGTACCGGCGCCTCGCGTCGAGCGCCGTGAAGCTCTACATCCGGATCGAACCGCTGCGGGGCTCGCGTCTCGGCCTCGCTTCGGCGGATTCGCTCCTCTTCTCATACTCGAGGGAGGAGACCGGCGGGGCCGTCAAAAGCCTGAAAAACCTCGAAACCCAGTTCTCGAAGATACCCGCCGGCCGTCTGAGCGAGGAAGAAGTCGACCGCGCGACCGTCATCATCAACTGGCTCCGCGGAACGCGTTTCGGCTTCGAGGTCCTCGATGGCAACCGGTCGAATCCCCTTCTCTACACGTGGGCGGCGGAAGAGGCGCTCTGGGTGATACCATCGAGAGTCGTTCCTCCGTACGACGGCGAGCTCGAGGCGTACCGGAAGCGCATCCTTCGCACAGGCGAGGATCTTCCGGAGCGTCTGTCGCGGCTCTCGAGCTGAGCTGGTAAGCGTTATTATGTTGCAGATTGCGCTGTAGCGACCCGACGAATCGAGCATAAGTATCCTCGAGATCAGAGTTTCACGAGCGCATTATAGCACAGC
>JAPLKY010000054.1 GCA_026387805.1 Candidatus Krumholzibacteriia bacterium | reverse complement strand
ATTTTGCTCCCACTGTCGCCGCTCCAAACGACGTGTGCGCGAATGCCACGCGTCTGGGTAGCGTCTTCAGCATCCAGGGCGTGACGTGCTACGCCGCGAACGACCTTAACCCATACTCGGAGTCACCGAGTTCATGTGTGAACGATGAGCTGGCCGGGCCGGATGTCTTCTACGAGATTGGGGCTGGCTCGGGCGACTCGCTGCACGTTTCAGTCACGGCTGAGTGGGGTGCGGCCCTTTACCTGGTGGACAACTGTGTTAGCCCGGTTTGCCTTGCGGGGGGTCTAGCTGAAGACAGTAGGACTGCCCCCGTGATCGACTACAAGTTCTCCACGGCGGGTGGCTATTACCTCGTGGTGGACGGGGAGGAAGGAAGTTGCGGACCATATCAGCTCGACGGTCAGATCATTCACACTGCGACGGGCGTAACTGGAGAGGAAATTCTTCCGCCTCTTAATCTTGATGTCCATCCGAATCCAGCTGGAGGTCCGATCTCCCTGTTCGCCGCGTTGCCTGTTGCTCAGAGTGATGCGCCAATCCTCGAAATCTACAACGTAGCCGGCAAGCGGGTCCTGCGTTTGGAGGGAGCGCCGGGTGGTCGCGAGTTCTCCTTTGTGTGGGATCGCCGAGATAGGGACGGCATGCCGGTGGCCTCGGGTGTTTACTTCGCGCGGCTGCAGGTTGGCGGACAGTCGGTGGTGCAGAAGTTCGTCATTCTGCGATGAGCAGCTGATCCCAGCTGCATCTTCGACTTGGACTCGGGACTCAAGAGTAGCACTTGAAAAGACTGGTGGACACTGTCGCAAAGAATTCGAACCTTTTCGGAGATCCCGATTGAGGCGGCGATTCTGGATACGAGCACGCCGCCCATCTATGAGAAAATTGCGCCTAAGGCACTTCACCTTCGACAACTTGGGATGAGTGACTCGGCGATAGCCGGGAGGCTCGGGGTCGCCGATAGAACGGTGGCCAAAGCTATCGCATGGCTTGGGCGCATTGAGGAGTAGCGTCGTTCACCGCCGATGCAATATCTCCGCGGGAGTAGGGTGTCATATCATCACAGATTATAGTGACAATATGACATTGCATCAGGCGGCCCCGCGCGTCACTTCACTTCCATCCCCAGCCGCCACGACACGAACGCGAGATAGTCGGCGTATTCGTCGATAACCTTCTGGATCGGGGCGCCGATCCCGTGCCCGGCCTTCGTCTCGAAGCGGAGGAGCACCGGATTGCCCGAGCCCGTCGCCGCCTGGAGCCGCGCCGTCATCTTCATTGCGTGGGCGGGATCGACGCGCGAGTCGCTCTCGGCCGTCGTGAGGAGAATCGCCGGGTAGCGCGCGTCGTCCCTCACGTTGTGGTATGGCGAGTACCTGATGAGGTATTCGAACTCCTCCGCCTTGCCCGGATCGCCGTACTCGGTGATCCAGTAGCGGCCGACCGAGAAGAGATGGTAGCGCATCATGTCGAGGACGGGCACGGCGCAGACGGCCGCCGCGCAAATATCGGGGCGCTGCGTGACGACCGCGCCGACGAGAAGGCCGCCGTTCGACCCTCCGAAGATCGCGAGCCGCGCCGGCGACGTGTATTGCTCAGCGAAGAGCCATTCGGCGGCGGCGATAAAGTCGTCGAAGACGTTCTGTTTCTTTCCGAGCATCCCCGCGCGGTGCCAGTCCTCGCCGAACTCGCCCCCTCCCCTGAGGTTGGCGATTGCGTAGATTCCGCCCGCCTCGAGCCACGGAATGGCGGTTTTGGAGTAGCTCGGCGTTATGGGAAGGTCGAAGCCGCCGTACCCGTAGAGCATCGTGGGACTCTCGCCGTCGAGAACGGCGTCCCGCCCGCGGATGACGAACATCGGCACCTGCGTTCCATCCTTCGACCGGCACCATACCTGTTCGACCTTGTACCGGGAGGCGTCGACCGGCGAAATGACGCGATCGTAGACGTCGACTCGGTTCGTCCCGACGTCGAGGCGGTACACGGTCTGCGGAACGAAGAACGACGTGAAGCCGAAAAAGCACTCGCTCCCGCGCCATTCGCCCCCCATGCCGTACACCGTTCCGATACCGGGCAGCTCGATCTCCCGGAGGCGCTTTCCGTCGGCGTCGTACTCGTAGAGACGGCTCGCGGCGTTCTCGAGATAGGAGGCGAAGATCCTTCCTCCCGCGAACGCGGCCTGCTCGAGCTTGAATTTCCCTTCGGGAATTATTTCCTTCCAGTTCTCGCGGGACGGATTCGCCGCGGCCACCTTGATGAGGCGGTAGTTCGGGGCGCCGTGGTCGGTCTGGATATAGAGAAATCCGTCGTGCACGGTCCCGAAGAAATGTGCGTCGAGATCTCCCGAGACGTCGATGAACTCTCCGTTCTTCGCGGTCAGGTCCTTCACGAAGAGGGCGGACTTGCGCGCCGTTTGCGACGCGTGGATGACGAGGAAGCGTCCGTCCTCGGAGAGATCGCACGTGAGCCAGTCCTGCATGTCGCGCCCCTCGCCGAAGACAACCGGATCGTGCGCGGGGTCGTCGCCGAGCCGGTGAAACCGGATCCGGCTGTGGAAATGCTCCTCGCCCTTCGGCACGTCTCCGGGATTCGGAAAGCGCATGTAGTAGAATCCGCTTCCGTCGGGAAGCCACGCGACGCTGCTCCCCCGCGTGCGCGCGATCGTATCTTTGAGCTTCGTGCTCGTGTCGACGTCGAGCATGTGCAGCGTGCTTTGCTCGCTTCCTCCCTCGGACAATCCGTAGGCGAGGAGATGTCCGTCCCGGGACGGATACCACCAGTCGACAGCGACGATTCCCTCGGAGCTCAGGGCGTTCGGATCGAGGAGGACCTTCGGCTCGCCGAGGTGGCCCTCGCGCCAGTAGAGAACGGGCTGGTTCTCGGTTCCCTGCCGCTTCTCGTAGAAGTACCGGGTTCCCGCGACCTCCGGCACGCCGACCGTTCCTATCGAAAGGAGTTCGGCGAGCCTCTTCTCGAACGCGCCCCGCGCGGGAATGCCGTCGAGCATCCGCCGCGTGAGCGCGTTCTCGGCGTCGATCCACGACCGGACGCCGGGGTCCTCGATGTTTTCCATCCAGCGGTACGGGTCGGCGATCGCTCTCCCGTGAAGCGTGTCGATGACCGCCTCCGTTCGGGAGGGGGGATACTGATAGCTTGTGCCGCCAAAGTCTTTCACGGTGCCTCCCGGATTCTCCGTCGCCGCGGCCGCAGGAAGAAGAACGATGCCCATTCCGATTGAATTGATCCCATAAAGTATGGTACAATAGTATATTGTATATGCATATTGGAATTATTATTGTTATTTCGGGATGATTCTTGTGGCATAACTTGTTTTCCGGCTTCAGACTGCGGCAGAGAGTCGGTTTGATCATCCGCATGGCGGCCAGGGTTTCGGATCGGAGGTTCCCGATGAAGAAGGCGCGTCTTGGTATCGGCATTTTCGTCGTCGCGATGGCTGCCGCCTCGTTCGGAGCATTCGCGCAGCAGGCGGATCTCAGACAGATCTCGAGGGATCTCGCCGTGAAGAGCGACGCCGATCGCGCGGCCGCCCACGCACTCGCCGCGAAGAACGGCTGGCCGATCCGGGGAATCGGTCAGGACGGAAGCTTCTTTGAGCTTCAGAAGATAGTGAACGGCTTTCCGCGCTATTACGCGACGTTCAACACGAACGCGGCGATTTCGACGCGCGCCGATTCGGTGAATATGGCGATCGGAGGAGGGAGCGGCTTCGTTCTCAGGCTCTGGGACGGCGGCAAGCCGAGGCTGACACATCGCGAGTACGTCGGCCGGGTCACCTGGGCCGATGCGAGTCCGGGCACGGTGCAGGGGCACGCGACGCACGTGGCGGGAACGATGATCGCGACCGGCATTCGGGCGGGGGTCAAGGGGATGTCCTACGCGGCGACCATCCGCGCCTTCGAATGGAACAACGATGGAAGCGAGATGGCGAGCGAGGCCGCCTCGGGAGCGAACCTCTCGAACCATTCGTACGGCTATTTGGCGGGCTGGTATGATTATACATCTGTGAATGGTTACTGGTACTGGTACGGCGACACGGCGGTGAGCGAGGTCGAGGATTACAATTTCGGGATCTACGATTCGGAGGCGCAGGGCTACGACCAGATACTGAACGCGGCGCCGAACTACCTTCCCGTGGTTTCGGCTTCCAACGATCGCGACGACACCGGACCCCCGCCGGGCACGAAGCACTATTACTACGACGGGCGCTACGGCGCGTGGCGCTTCAGCACGAAGACGCGCAACCACGACGGCGGGACGGCGGGCTATGACTGCATCCCCTTCGGCTTCCAGATATCGAAGAACACCCTCACGGTCGGCGCGGTGCAGGACGTGCTCGGCTACACGGGACCGGCGAGCGTCGTTCTCGCCGCCTTCAGCAGCACGGGCCCGTGCGACGATGGGAGAATAAAGCCCGACGTCGTCGGAAACGGCATCGAGCTTCTGTCTTCGTATTCCACGAACGATTCCTCTTACGCGATCGCGAGCGGCACGTCGATGGCCTCTCCGAACGTGTGCGGTTCGCTCGGGCTCGTCGCCGACTATTACCGGGATACGCACGGCGGCACCCCGATGTGGGCCTCGACGCTCAAGGCGCTCGCGATTCACACGGCGCTCGAGGCGGGGTCCAATCCCGGTCCCGATTACCTGTTCGGCTGGGGGCTTCTCAACACCTACGCCGCGTACAAAATCGTCAACAAGGACTATCTCGACGACGCCAATGGATTCGTCGAGCAGCTCACCCTCAACCAGGGGCAGACGATCGAGATCGGCTACCGGGTGTATGCCTCGACTCCCGAGCTCAGGGCCACGATCTGCTGGAACGATCCGGCAGCCACGCCCCCCCCGATCTCGCTCAACCCGCGGACGCGGATGCTCGTGAACGACCTCGATCTGCGCGCGATCAAGGGAGTCGACACGCACTATCCGTGGCGTCTCGACGTGTACAATCCGGGGAGCGCCGCGACGAAGGCCGACAACAACGTCGATAACGTCGAGCAGGTCGCGGTCGCCACGCCGACGCCGGGCGTCTACACGATTCGGATCACGCACAAGGGGACCCTCAATGGCGGATCCCAGAAGGTGTCGCTCATCGTATCGGGCGCGGCGAAGAACCACTTGTGGCACGTGTACGAGGACGGATCAGGCGACGCGCCGACGATCACGGCGGCCGTGGAGGCCGCGGACGACGGCGATTCGATATTCGTGCATCAGGGCATATACCATGAGGCGGGCATTTCGGTCTCGAAAACGCTCATCATCGCCGGCGTCGACGGCGCCGCGCTCACGACGGTCGACGGAACCGGGCTCGGAAGCGGTTGCTTCACGTTCCCGGCGGTGAGCAAGGTTATATGGATCGGGGGCTTCACGATAAAGAACGGATCGACGACCATCCTCGGCGGAGGCATTTACTGCAGCAACTCGTCGGTGACCATCGAGCGCTGCGTTGTCGAGCATTGCTATTCGCCATGGTACGGCGGAGGGATCGCCGTCACGAACGCTTCTCCGGCGATCAGAAACGTCACCTTCCGCTCGAATCAGGCGGATCACGATGGAGGAGGTCTGTACCTCTCGGCGTCGAGCTCGGTCGTCGATTCGTGCATTTTCCACGATAATGCCGTCGCGGGCTCCGGCGGCGCGATCGCCATGATCAATTCGACTCCGCAGTTCGGGAACTGCACCGTGCATCACAACTCGGCGGACGCGAAAGGGGGCGGCATGTACGTGGGTACCGGGGGGAATCCGGCGCTCACGCGATGCGTCATCTCGTCGGCCGCGGCCGGCGGGGGCATCTACGGCGAAACGACCGCCATCGGCGCCACCGTCGCGTGCTGCGACGTGTTCGGGAACGCGGGAGGGGACTATGCGGGATCGATCTCCGATCGGACCGGAATCGACGATAATATCTCGACGGATCCCGTGTTCTGCGACGTCGGAGTTTCCCCGCCGGATCTCACGATAAGCTCATTTTCGCCGTGCGCCCCCGCGCTGAGCCCGTGCGCTCAGCTCATCGGCGCGCTCGGCGTCGGATGCGTGAAAGGGGCCGACCTCACGATCGCGAGCGTCGAGTTCAGCGCCATGCAGCCCGTCTTCGGAGACAGCGTCAGGGCGACGGTGAAGATCAAGAACGTCGGCGAGCTCGCCGCCACCCATTTCTGCGCCGATTACTACGTCGACGTCGACACGCTTCCGCCGCCGGAAACGACGGGGGATCAGAGGCTCTTCGTCGACAGCCTCGCGGCGGGGGATTCCATCGTCTGGGTGACCGACTACGAGAAGGCGCTCGTGTTCAAGGCGTGGAAAGGCTGGTTCAGGGTCGATACGGGGGATTCGGTTCTCGAGATGAACGAAGCGAACAACGCGA
>JAPLKY010000299.1 GCA_026387805.1 Candidatus Krumholzibacteriia bacterium | reverse complement strand
GGCGGATATCATCGGATAGGTGCGGGAGAATGCGGAGCTTCTCGTCTTCGAGAATCTTCATGGAATCGTCCGCCGCGCCCGCTTCCTTCAGCAATCTGTCCTTTTCGGCGACCAGCGCGCTCCGTTCGCCGCTCATCTTCTCGGTCAGGATCCGGATCTCGTTGCGTCGGGCCTCTCCCTCATCGAGCACGGCCAGCATGCGTTCCTCGGCCTGATCGACCTTCTTGCTGATGAATTCCATTTCCGCGATGATCGCGCGGTACACCTTGTTGTCCTTTACGAGCCGCTGCTCCTCTTTCTTCTTCTCGAGCTCCGCATGATGCGTCTTGAGTTCGAGTTCGATATGCCGCTTCTCCGCGTCGAGCTTCTCGACGATCCGTTTCGTTTCGCCCAGACTCTCGTCCATTTTCTTGATTTCCCTGTCGATCGTCCTGATCCGGGGAGGGATGGCGTCGAGAAGCTTCTTCTTCTCCTGGATCTCCATATCCTTTTTCACGATCTGGATGAGGAACCGTATGTCCTCCTCGACGGTCGGCATAGATCATCCTTTCTGAAAAAGAGAATGCTTCCCACGAGGGAAGCATTCGCCCAATCCCGTAACGAGGAACCGGCCTCTGCAATTCCGATTCCCCCTGTATTTTGTGCCGCGTTCGATCAATCGAAACATTCCTGCCCTGCGCGCTGCGCCCCTCTTGAGCCATAATGAAACGCGTATTCTACAGGAAAGGAAAACTGCGGTCAAGAATTTTTCTTCAGGAAAAACGAGGGCGTTGGGGCCCCCGTTACCTTCGGACGGTCCCGCGAACGGTCCCGCCCGCGGAGCTCGCTCACTGATCGGCCGACTCCTGCAAACCCTGAAGCGCCGTGAAATCGTAAGCGAAATCCATGATCGTCCACGTCGTTCCCCCGTCGTTGGTACGGAGGAGAATCGAGTGCTTGAGGTACACGTCCCCGACCTGCTCGTCCGCTCCGCGACCGGCGACCCATCCGTTCTCCGCGTCCAGAAAATAGACGCTCCTGAGATCCTTGATCCGATTGTCCGTCGGCGTCACGTTCTCCCAGATTTGCCCGCCGTCCTTCGTCCGCAGGATCGTCTTCCCCCCCGCCGCGAAGCCGTGTGTATCGGAGAGAAAACAGAACTCGCGGACCGTCGCGATCGGGACCTGCGTCGTCCAGCTTTCTCCACCGTCCGTCGTCTTCATGATGACGCCCCCTCCGGCCCATCCCGTCATTCCATCGACGAAACAGATCGCAAGGACGGTTCTGAGGATCGAAGCCTTCGATCCGGCGACGCTCGTCCAGCTCGCTCCCCCGTTCGTCGTCCGGTACAGAATCGAGGGATCCGGATCGGTGTAGCGGCTGCCGAGGAGATAACCGGTTCTGTCGTCGGCGAAGCTCATATCCCAGGCGCCCCGGTACGGAACGACCGGAAGCCAGTTATTCACCCAGGTTCCCCCCGCGTTCTCGGTCTTGTAGACGCCGCCGTAGCCGAGGACATATCCGAGGTTCTCGTTGAAGAACGCCAGCTTGAAGAAATCCTCGGCGATCGGGAGGCCCGAAGCGGCGACCTTCGCCCACTCCCCGCCTCCGTCTCCGGTACGGTAGATGGCGCCATCCTTGCCGACGACCCATCCGTTCGAACGACCGATGAACTGGAGATCGTTCAAACTTCCCCCGTCGATCACCGTGCCTTTCCAGGTCTTGCCGCCGTCGACGGTCACCATGAGGGTGCCGAGCGTGCCGGCGACGCAGCCGAAATCGGAATCCTGGAAATAGACGTCCGTCGCGCCGCAAATGATGCTCTCGACCGGAGTCGCGCTCTTCGGAGCGGCGATCTCATCCTTCGAACAGGAGTGAATCTCAAAGTAGACAAAGAGTATGATGCAGATCGCGAGCAGTATGCTTCTCCTCAGTTGCATTTTCGACCCCCGTATGGAAAAGTGCGATTCTCGGGTTCGTGAGAGATCGGGCCTCGTGCAGAGCGGGTAGCGTATCTCACTAAACTACAATATATTACGTTGTCCCTGCAAAGGCGCACATCCCCCGTGCCTTGCCGCCCACTGATACGAGATACGCATGCGCAATCTTCGCGCCTAGAGCAGGGATAATTCCAGGTAAACGGGAGACTCGCAGGGATTGTGGCGGTACGGAGCGCATTCCGTGAATCCGAGCGAAACGTACAGGGCGTTCGCCTCCGTCATCGAGCGGAGCGTATCGAGCTTCATCGAGGCGTAACCGAGCTCCCGGGCCCGCTCGATGACCGCCCCGGCAAGCGCACGGCCGATGCCTTTCCCCCGATGCTCCGGCTTCACGTAGAGCCGCTTCATTTCGCAGATTTTGCTCTCGAACCTTCTCAACGCCACGCATCCCGCGGGTTCGCCGTCGGAGAAGGCGATGATGATCGTACCCTCCGGAGGCCCGTATCCGCCGGGCAGCGTCTCGAGCTCACGTTCGAAATCCTGGAAGCAGAGATCGATGTCGAGGGAAGCGGCGTACTCCTCGAACAGCGTCCGCACGAGCGGCATCTCTTCGGGAGAGCTCACGTGCACAATCCTGATCATTTCGCTCAAGACCGCTCCGGCTCAAAAGGAGCAGCCAGTTCGATCGCCGGCTGCTCCCATTCCTGATCTTGGTGGGCCCACCAGGATTCGAACCTGGGATCAACCGGTTATGAGCCGGGGGCTCTACCGCTGAGCTATGGGCCCTTGTCGTTCCCGGATTATACGTCTATGTAACCCTTGAGCTTCCTGCTCCGGCTCGGATGCATGAGCTTGCGAAGGGCCTTGGCCTCGATCTGCCGCACGCGCTCGCGCGTTACGCTGAAGATCGTGCCGACCTCCTCGAGCGTGCGGGGCGTGCCGTCGCCGAGACCGAACCGCAACCGGACGACCTTTTCCTCCCGCTTCGTCAGCGTCGCGAGAACGCGGGAGACCTGGTCGCGAAGCATCGCGTGCGCGGCGGATTGGTCCGGCGCCGATGCGGAGGTATCCTCGATGAAATCGCTCAGGTTCGAGTCGTCGTCCTCGCCGATCGGGCGATCGAGCGATATCGGCTCGATGCTCGCCTTCATGACGCTCTTCACCTTCCCGACCGGGTAGTTGAGCCGTCTCGCCACTTCCTCGGGGGTCGGCTCGCGGCCGAACTCCTGGACCAGCTTGCGCTGCGTCCGCGAAACCTTGTTGATCGCCTCGATCATGTGAACGGGCACGCGGATCGTGCGCGCCTGGTCGGCGATCGCGCGCGTGATCGCCTGCCGGATCCACCACGTCGCGTACGTGCTGAACTTGTACCCCTTGCGGTAATCGAACTTGTCGACCGCGCGCATGAGGCCGCTGTTTCCCTCCTGGATGAGATCGAGGAATTCGAGCCCGCGGTTCGTGTAGCGTTTCGCGATGGAGATCACGAGACGCACGTTCGCCTCGATCATTTCCTGCTTCGCTCTCTGCGAGCCGCGCTCCCCTTCCCTGATGTCATGCACGATCTTCTTCAGATCGTCGTAATGGACGTTCTCCTTGTTCTCGATATGGTGAATCGACCTCTCGAGCTCTTTGAAACGATCGCCGAAGCCCTTGAGCTCGCCCGCCGTCCATTTCATCTTCTTCTTGAGCGACTGCTTTTCCTTCGTTCCTCCGCCGCCGATAACCTTCAGCGCGCGATCGACGCTCTCGTGATTCATTCCGACGAACTTCTCGTACTCGTGGACCTGCTTCTTATGCTGCTCGATGCGCTTGAGGACTTCCTTGATCTTCTCGACGAGCCGATCGAGCTGCGCCGGATTGAGCTTGATCTTCCGGTACTCGTCCTGAAGCTTGCGGTTCCGCATGTCGCACTGCTTCTGGATCTGGGCGACGACGGCGGCGGGATGCTTTTTCTTGAGCTTCGCCTCGAGCTCGACGATCTCCTCGCGAAGCTTGATGATGCGCCTCAGGATGCCGACGTATTTCTTGAGCTCCTTGCGTCCGGACAGGTGCGGATGCAGCCCCCCCGTCTCGACCTGGACGAGGTCCTCGAGACGCATCGTCCCCTTCTCGAGCCGGTCGACGTAGCGCTTGAGCTCCCTGGTCGTGGCGTTGAGCCTGAACACCGCCTGGAAGATCGTGAGATGCCCTTCCTCGATGCGTTTGGCGATCTCGATCTCTCCCTCGCGGTTGAGGAGAGGCACCTTCCCCATCTCGCGCAGGTACATGCGCACGGGATCGTCGAAACGGACGCTCGTGTTGAGGCTCTCCTCCGATTTCTTCGCTTCCTTCTGCTCGCGCTTCTTGCGGGCCTCGATCTTGAGGAGCGCCTTCTCGCGCGAATCGAAGAACTCGA
>JAPLKY010000274.1 GCA_026387805.1 Candidatus Krumholzibacteriia bacterium | reverse complement strand
TCGCGCTCGGGCACAACCGTGACGATCAGGTCGAAACGATCCTCCATCACATCATCAGGGGTTCGGGATGGCGGGGACTCCGGGGAATCCCCCCGCGGCGAGGGATCTTCGTGAGACCGCTTCTCGCGTGCGGACGCGCGGAGCTGAAGGCGTACGTCAGAAACCGCCGTGTCCCCTACGCGCTCGACCGGAGCAATCTCGATAACCGGTTCCTCCGCAACCGGATCAGAAACCGGCTCATCCCGTATCTGGAGAGGGATTACAATCCCGCGGCGACGGAAGCGCTCCTCCGCCTCGGGGAGAATCTCGCCGAGGGATGGGAAACGCTCGAAGAGCCGCTCTTCAAGCTTGTTCCGCGCGCGGGCCCGGGGGGAGAGGTCGCTCTTCGCCTTGCCGACATCGCGAAGCTCACCGATTTCCAGATCTACCTCCTCATCGATCTCGTCTTGCGTGAGCGCTTCGACGTGCTCCAGGACGTCGAGAGAACGCATTTCGACGCGGCCAAGCGTCTCATCCGTTCGGGACGCTCGGGCAAGGAGGTTCATTTTCCGCACGGGATCGTCGCCCGGCTCGAGCACGGGAACCTGGTCGTAGCGAGAAGCCGCCGCCGCGCGGCGGCGGCCGGCGAGGTGATCATCGCCGCCCCCGGCACGTATCCGCTCCCCTGGTGGAATCTCTCGGCTGCCGTCGAGAGCGTGAACGCGAAGCGCGTCGATCCGAAAGGGAGCGCGACGGAGGCCTGCTTCGCGGGAATCGCATTTCCCGTGCGCGTGAGGGGGAAAAGGCCGGGAGACCGATTCGTCCCGTTCGGCATGAAGGGCGGAAAGAAGCTGAGCGACCTCTTCATCGATCGAAAGGTGCCGCTCTCGCGGCGAGGCGCGATCCCCGTCTTCGAGGACGCCCGGGGCGTATTCTGGGTGCCGGGAGTCGCGGCGGCCGAGCGGACGAGGATCGTTCCCGGAACGCGGGGAGCGCTGCGCATAAAACTTTTTCCCCGCTCCGGCGAAAAATGATGTCCCCCGGAGGAGTTTATGATACCCTTCCCGGGTGAAGGCAGGTATCGGCGATCACGTTCGAACGGAAAGGCCGCGCTGTGCAAATCGGCAGGGTGCTCATAACACGGGAAGAAATCGAAACGAGGGTTCGCGAGATCGCGGACCAGATATCCGCGGATTACGCGGATAGGAATCCCGTTCTCATAAGCCTCCTCAAGGGAGGCTTTATTTTTCTCGCCGATCTCGTCCGACAGATCACGATTCCCCACGAAGTCGACTTCATCACCGTCCACAGCTACCGCGACGGATTCACGAGAAGCGAGCGGATCGAGATACTGAACGACCTCAAGAGGAGCGTGAGCGATCGCGACGTCATCATCATCGAGGGAATCGTCGATACCGGCCACACGCTCTCGTTCCTCGAACGGATGCTCGAGGACCGCCGCGTGCGCAGCCTGCGCGTCTGCACGCTTCTCGACAAGCCCTCGTGCCGGGAAATCAAGGTACCCGTCGATTACGTCGGATTCAAGGTCCCCGACGTTTTCGTCGTCGGCTACGGGCTCGATTTCATGGAGCGATTCCGGAATCTCGCCTACATCGCCGAGCTCACGAGCGCGTCGGTCGCGCCGGAAGGGAAGGAATCGGGTACGGCCGCCGGAGCGAAATAGAATCCCAGTTATGGACAAAATCCTGTTTTTCCATTATTTTCCGGATTGAACCGGAAACGGATCAATATGACGCAAAATCCTCTGAACAAGAACAAGTCACGCAAGGAAAAGCAGATGCCGAAGAAATGGCCTCCTTCCAATCCTCTGCCGGGCCCCCAACGGACGTCCCGATCGATGGCACTCTGGGTCATGGTTCTCATTATCATGTTCATGGCGTACCTTCTCTTCAACACGAACAAGGAACGGGAATGGACGCTCACCTACACCCAGTTCGTCAAGCAGATCGAGAAGGGCAACGTGGCTCGCCTCAAGATCAAGGGGCTCGAGCTCAGGGGAAAGCTCGTCAGCGAGATCGTGATCCCCATGGGAAACGGCGACGCCACCATCTCGAGCTTCCGCGTCATTCTCCCGGCCGAAGACAAGGATCTGCCGGACAAGATATGGGCGAAGAATCCGGACGCCCAGATCGAGGCGGAGTTTCCGGGAGGCAGCGTCTGGGTCAAGG
>JAPLKY010000155.1 GCA_026387805.1 Candidatus Krumholzibacteriia bacterium | reverse complement strand
TGCGATGCTAATGGTAAGTTCTGTAAAATGATACGGCGCCATAGAATGGGGTGGTTTTCGTGAAGCCCGAGAATCGGAGCCTGATCTCCGGCATCCTGGGATCGGCCGGGAAATTCCCGGAGCGGCCGGCGCTCGTGGTTGAAAAACGGTCATACACGTACGGGGAGCTCCTGAGAATCGCCTCCTCCTACGCCGCCGCTCTTGACGCAAGGGCGATATCCGCCGAACCGCTCCTCACGGCCGTCTTCGCGATGAGATCGCTCCCGGCGTACGCGGGGATCGTCGCGGCGCTCCTCAGGGGGCATGGATATGTCCCCCTCAACCGGTCGTATCCGGTCAATCGTACCGAGTTCATGATCAGAAAGAGCGGATGCCGCGCGCTGATCGTCGACGAGGAGTCGAGCCGTCTGCTCGATGAAGTGCTGGCGCGCATCGATTACCCTCTCGTCATCCTTCTTCCCGAGCTCGAGGATTCGACCTCGCTGAAGGCGAAGTTCCCCCGGCATATCATTCTCGGGATGAAGGACCTCGCGCCGGGCGCCGCGTACACGCCGAAGACCCCCCTCCCCGATTCGATCGCCTACGTCATATTCACCTCGGGAAGCACCGGAACGCCCAAAGGGGTCATGACGTCCAATGCGAACATCCGCTCCTACGGCGAATACGCGGCCGGCAGGGGAAACGTGACCGAGCGGGATCGATTCTCTCAGAGCTGCGCAACGACGTTCGACGGATCGGTCTTCGACCTCTTCACGGCGTGGCTGCGGGGCGCCTGCGTATGCAGCCCGTCGCAGAAGGAGCTCCTCAATCCGGGCGCGTTCATCAAGAGACACGAGATAACCGTCTGGTTCAGCGTGCCCTCGCTCGCCGTATTCATGAAGCGCCTCGGCTCGCTCAAGAAAGGGAATTTCCCGAGCCTGCGCTGGAGCACCTTCGGCGGCGAAGCGCTGTCGCAGGACATCGTCGCGGTCTGGCGCGAGGCCGCGCCCAATTCCGAGATCGACAACGGCTACGGCCCGACCGAGACCACGTGCATGTCCGTCTACTACCGGTGGGATCCGGTCAGATCGCCGTCGGAAGTTCATAAGGGCATCGTCCCGATCGGCTACCCCAATCCTGGCATGTCGGTGCTCGTGTGCGACGAGAACCTGCGGGAAGTCGCGCCGGGAGAGAAGGGGGAGCTTCTCATGGCGGGGCCGCAGATATCGCTCGGCTACCTGAGCGACCCGGAGAGAACGAAGAAAGCCTATGTTGTGCCTCCCGGCCGCGATGAGATATATTACCGGACGGGCGATCTCGTCGAGAGGCCCCGGGGCGACGGCCCGATTCTCTACTTCGGGCGCATCGATTTTCAGATCAAGGTGCTCGGGCATCGGGTCGAGCTCGGCGAGATCGAAGCGGCCATCAGGGAGGAAACGGGAATTCACGGCGTCGTCGCGCTCGGTTGGCCCGTGACGCCGAACGGAGCCCAGGGAGTCGAGGCGTTCATCGAAGCGGAGAGCTGCGACGTCGCCGGCCTCAAGAAACGCCTGTCCGAAAGGCTTCCCGAGTTCATGGTTCCGAAGAAGTTCCACATGATCCGGAGGATACCGCTGAATGACAACGGAAAATTCGACAGGTTCGCGCTTCAAAGAATTCTGGAGGCCGTCGTATGAGCGTCGTTCGAGAAGATGAGGTGAAGGCGTTCGTCGCGTCGAACCTCGCGGATGCCCTCAAGGAGAATAACGTCCCCGCCGGAGCGCTTCCCGATGATCTCGACCTCATGAAGAAGGGAATCATCGACTCGATCGGCCTCATCATGCTCATCTCGGCCATCGAGGAGCACTTCAATCTCGAGGAGGTCGATTTCGAGTACATGGACACGGAGGAACTGACGGTCATCGGCCCGCTGTGCGCGTACATCGCCGGGCGGGCGAAGCGCAAAGGCGCATGAAACGGCGAGGTGCGGCGATGGTGAAGCGTTTCAAACGCTACGTGCGAGGCACGAGGAACAGGATATTTCAGCATCTCGCCCGGTTCATGCCGGGCGCATCCAGGTTTCGCGTCTGGTGCCACCGAATGCGGGGCATGAAGATCGGAAAAGGAGTCTGGCTGGGCTACGATCTTATCCTCGAGACGGAATACCCCGAGCGGATCTCGCTCGGCAATAACGTCGAGATAAACATGCGGGCGACCCTGATCGGCCACTTCCGAGGCGTGCCGGTGGAGCCCAAAGGCCCGGGCGAGGAGAAGATATCGATCAAGGTCGAAGACGACGTGTTCATAGGTCCGGGCGTCATCATTCTCCCGAACGTGATCATCGGACGCGGCGCGGCAATCGCGGCGGGAAGCGTCGTGACGCGGAACATTCCTCCGATGACGCTCGTGCAGGGAAATCCCGCGGCGCCGATCGCGCGATGCGGCGTCCCCCTCGTCGGCTCGACCATCAGCTACAAGGAATTCCTGAAGAAGCTCAAACCCTACAAGCCGTGAGCGGCGCCTATGAACCTCGGAATGCTGCAGCGGGCGATCTCCCGACATCGTTACGTGAAGAACCGCTTGGCCTATGAGAGCCTCCTCGCCCACGTCGACTCTCACGGCGACGCATGGAAGGTGCCGCAGCGCGAGATCGCCGCATGGTGGGAAGCGAGAGGCGCCGCCGAGCTCGACCTGCGCGTTTCCGAACGGGGAACGCTCCGCGTCTCCTGCGCCCTGAAGGATGCCGTCGTCGAGATCGACGGAAAGGAGCTTCGGATTCCCCCTTTCACCTATCCCGTCGCTTCGGGCATCCCCACCGGCGCAATCGAGATCCGCTACCACTGCGCCTCGGTGGACCAGGATTTCGCGAGGGAGATACTCGGACACCTCGGGTACGGCCACGTCGCGCCCGCGTACCTCGACGATGCCGCCGACATCACGATGGCGGCGCTCGAGCCGCTTCTCGGAAAGCTCCGCGAAACGGCGGCCGCGCATCAGCGGTACGGCGAGAATGAAATCGCCGCGGTGCGCGCGGCGGTCCGGTCGGCGCACGAGAGCCGCGGCGTTCCGGAGCTCCGCATCTGGACGCTCCCACAGCGCGACGGACGCCCCTACCGGGTCTGCGTGAGCCCGCGCTTCGACGTCGACAAGGCGATCGTGAACATGCCGCTCATCCACGAGCTCGAGGGGAGATACGGCATGCGGAGCACGGCGTACATCCGGCCGTGCGGGCCGTTCTACGGCGCGCGCGAGATCAGACGCTACGTGCGGGGCATCGGCGGGAACGAGATCGCGCTGCACGGCGAATTCGTGACGACGTCGGGGCGCTTCGGCGATGAGTTCAAGGCGGCGGCCGGCGAAAAGAGACTCATCGAATATATCACCGGCATGGAAGCATCGGGCGTCTGCATGCACGGCGGCGAGCTCAGCAGCAATCTCTCGCGGAACACGCGGGGCGCGATCGAGGCGGCGCGCTTCAAATACGAGACGATGTACCGCAACGGCTACTTCCACCCGCTCCATCTTCCGAACGGCATGGGAACGCTCCGGACGCTCAGCATCGGACAGCACTTCGCCGATCTGAACGTCAAGCCGGGGCGCGATTTCGGGGAAGAGCTCCTCAGGGCGTTCGACGACCGATTCTCGAAAGCGGCTGCCGTCGGCGGCGTCTTCGTGCCCGTCCTGCATCCGCTCTACTTCGACGTCGCCCACTACCTGAGCCGAGCCGAGAACGTCTGCCGCCTCGGCGCCTTCATGCCGGGATATCTCGTGAACGTAGCGCGGATGCGGCGCGGTCGGAGCTATGTCAACGAGGAGTGATCCCGCCGTTCCTTCCCCGCCACCCAGAGGAGACCGATCTGGGCGATGCCGCTCGCGAGCACAAGCCCGATGCACGCAATCTGCGCGGCGTGGTACGGAAACCCGGCTCCGAGGAATCGGTCGGCGAGCTTCGCGAGGGCTTCCTTCCCGCCGGGACGATCGGTGTCGAGCGCGAGCTTCACTCCTCTGAAGAAGTCCTCGCCCCATTCCCCGACGCCCCAGAAGAAGAGGAGCACGACGGCCCCTATGACGTGTCTGCGCGCGCGCATGAGAGCGATGCAGATCAGCACGAGGGGAACGTTCCAGAGAACGTACGCGGGAACCGTGATCGAGAGACCGAGAAGCGTGCAATAGAGAGTTCCCGCCATGAGAGCCGCGAGCGACAGTCCGCTCCTGTGCCCCGCGAGACAGAAGCCGAGCACCAGGGCGGCGACGAGCGCGAGCGAAAGCGATCTCACGAGCGCCGGATCGAGCACGACACCCAGGTTCCACAGCAGGGCCCAGATCGAGATCGATCCGTTCGGATCGATGACGTGGCTGATGATCGGCGTCAACCCGAAGAGCACCCGGTGGTACCACACGTACGCGGCGAGGAGGATGAAGCTCGTGCCGCCCCACAGCGCGAGCTTCCTGATCGGAGCGCCCGACGCGAACGCGAGCGGGACGGCGAGAACGAGCAGGAAGTATTTCCCCGCGAACGCCGAGAGCACGAGCAGGATGAATACGAGATTCCATCTGCTTTTCGCGGCGGCCGAATAGAGCGCGAGGCAGAAGAGGGAAACGTAGATCTCTTCCTGGGGGATCAGGGCAATCGCCCCGAGCACGGAGGGGAGCACCGCGAACAGGAAGAGCACGAACCGTCTCCGTCCCTCCGATACGGTCGACTCACGTCCGAGCGCGAGATGCAGCGCCAGAAGAGCGACGACGCTCCACGTCAGGATGCCGAGACGAAATCCCCAGAAATCCGGAGCGATCATCAGCCACGGGTACACGAGCGCACCGAACAAGAGAGGCAGGAGCGGCGGAAAGGATCCCCACGTACCGCTCAAACCGGCGGCCCCATAGTTCCCCCAGAGAATGAACGGCTCCCGCGCGAACCGAGTCAGCTTCTCCGCGTCGTCCGCTATCTCTTTTCCGCCCGATGCCCGGTACACGAGAAACGACAGGCCGAGGCTCAGGACGACGAGAGCGATGAACGGAACGAGCCAGAGAGGTCCGCGGTTCCAAAAGGCCTTTCTATCGGCGGACGCGGGTTCATGAGCTTCCATGGAGACACATTCTAATGCATAAAACCAGGATTTGTCAAAGCCTCCCGGAGATGCTATACTTACTCATAAGACGATTGATTTCAAGGAGAAGCCCCATGTTGAGAAAGCTCCTCGTCCTCTGCGGCCTGATTGCCATCGCGGGCTCGGCCTCCGCTCAATCCCCGTTCGAGAAGATCCACGGCGACATCCTCAGGAGAATGGAGATCGCGCGGGCGCAACGCTCCTCCCCGCTCCGACCTCTCCTCGCGCCGCAGCCGAGGCCGAACCAGCTCCTCTACGACGTCGTCCATTATACGATCGACGTCGCGATCAATCCGGCCACGTGGATCATCGAGGGAAGCGTCACGGCGAGGATCACGCCGGTCGCGGGGATGCTCAACCTCGTCGAGCTCGACGCGGACAACGCGCTCACGATAACGGGCGTGCGCAGGGTGCCCGGCGATGCGCTCGAATGGATACGTTCGTCCGGCCTCGTTGCAATCGACTTTCCCGCGGGCGTCCTCCCGGGAGATACCGTCGATATCGAAATACTCTACACCGGAAGCCCCGGCTCCGCCGTCGAGCAGGGCCTCTTCTTCTCGAGCGCCGCGGGCTATCCCCTCATCTACTCTCTCAGCGAGCCGTGGTCGGCCCGGGGCTGGTGGCCCTGCAAGGATTATCCCGACGACAAAGCCACGTTCGATCTCTACTTCTCGGTGCCCGTTCCCCTCTTCGCCGCGTCGAACGGCACGTACCTCGGATACACCGACGTGACGCGCTGGAGCGCGCCCTACCGCCGCTATCACTGGCGCGAGGACTATCCGATGACGACGTACCTCGCCTCGGTCGCCGCGGCGAACTACGTGAGAATCGACGATCGTTTCGTCTACGCCCCGGGTGATACGATGCCGGTGACGCATTACGTCTACCCGGCTCTCCAGGCGAAGGCGCTTGTCGATTTCAATATAACAACCCCGGCGCTCGCTTTCTTCTCCGAGACATTCGGGCTCTATCCGTTCATCGCCGAGAAGTACGGCGTCGCGCTCTGCCCCATCGGGGGCGGCATGGAGCACCAGACGCTCACGAGCTACGGCTCCATGCTCGTGACGGGGGACCACTATTACGACTGGATCTTCGTGCACGAGCTCTCCCATATGTGGTTCGGCGACATGATCACCTGCAAGGACTGGACGCACATATGGCTCAACGAGGGATTCGCGAGCTACTGCGAAGCGCTCTGGTTCGAGCACCTGCAGGGCCCGGCGAGGCTCAGAACGTACATGGAATCGGAGGACCACCCCTATCGCTGGAACGGCCCGGTGCTCCGGGATCCCGACGTCACGGGCTGGGAATACTACTTCGACAACGTCGTGTACGACAAGGGCTCGTGGGTGCTGCATATGCTGCGGCGCGTCGTCGGGGATGAAGCCTTTTTCCAGATCCTCAAGGACTACTGCGCCGATCCGCGGTATCGTTTCGGCGCGGCGGAGACGAACGACTTCAAGGCGCTCTGCGAGGCGCGCTACGGCTCATCGCTCTCCTGGTTCTTCGATGAATGGCTCACGCGCACCGATCGCCTCATATACCGGTATTCGAGCAAATGCTACCGGCTGAACGACGAGTTCAACCTGACGATCGTCGTCGATCAGCTCCAGACCGCTCTCTACGAGATGCCGGTCGATTTCAGGATAACGACCGCCTCGGGCGTCATCGACACCGTCTTCAGGGTGAACGGCCGGCACGAGGAGTTTCACGTCGCGCTCGCCGATTCGGCGCTCGACGCGGTGCTCGATCCGGAGCACTGGATTCTCTGCGACAAGACGGAGCTTGCGCCGACGGGCGGAGAGGTTCCGTCCCTTGCCGTGCTCGATCAGAACTACCCGAATCCGTTCAATCCGGCGACGCTGATCCGCTTCAGCCTGAGCGAACCCTCGACCGTTTCCCTGCGAATCTACGACGCGACGGGACGGCTCGTGCGGGTGCTCGTCGAGGGACCGCTTTCGGCGGGAGCGCACGAGCGGGCCTGGGACGGCGCGGACTCGAGGGGTGCGCCGGCATCAAGCGGCGTCTACCTGTACCGCCTCGATGCGGGATCGTTCTCGCGGACGAGGAAGATGATCCTGATCCGGTAGCGGCCGAATACGCATGGTAATCAAGCCTGTCGTCAAGGGTCTTCTGACTTTCATCCCCGGCGTGTCGAGGATTCTCCCGAAGGGGCGCACCGGCGGAACGAACAGGGCGTCCTACTGCCTTGAGGTGTGGCTCAAACATCTCGCGTTGCTGCGGGCGTCCGGCATGCGGGCCATTCCCCGCACGCTCGCCGAGCTCGGACCGGGGGATTCCATCGGGGTCGGACTCGCCGCGCTGCTGTCGGGCGTCGATCGCTACTACGCCCTCGACGTCGTGCGATTCTCGAATACCGTGGCAAACCTCGCGATATTCGACGAGCTCGCGGCATTGTCGAAGGCCCGGGATCCGTCGGTATCGGACGAGAGGATCGCGCGAATACGGGGCGCGATCGCTTCTCCCGGATCCGAACGCGACGGAGTGACAATCGAATACATGGTGCCGTGGTCCGACATTCGCGTCCTCGAACCGGAGTCGATCGACGTCATCATATCGCACGCCGTGCTGGAGCACGTCGTCGATCTCGAGAGCACCTATCGCGCCCTCGCCCTCTGGCTGAAGCCGGGGGGCATGATGTCTCACCAGATGGACTTCACGTCCCACCGGATCGCGGAGAAGTGGAACGGATACCGCGCGTACCCCGAATTCCTGTGGAAGGCGATCGTCGGCAGGCGGACCTACCTGATCAACCGGCAGCCCTGCTCGGTGCACCTCGATCTTCTGGAAAAGAACGGATTCGAGATCGTTTCGACGAAACGAGTCGTCAGGACGGACGGGATCCGGCGATCGCAGCTGGCCCGACGCTGGAGGAGCATTTCCGACGAGGATCTCGCGTGCTCCGACCTCACCGTGCAGGCCCGGAAACGATGAACGGCCGCGCGAGCCGAGGGCTCGAAGAGCCCGCGGCGGAAACCTATCTCTCCCCTTTCGGCGCGAATACGCGGGACAGCTCGCGCGCGACGGTTCGCACGAGATAGCGCGCGTCCCCGGCGGTCGGGACGACGAGGGAACCGAGCCGCGCCCCGCTGACACGCACGAAGTAGATCACGATCACCACTGCGTACAACGTGTACGAAACGGTCGAGGCGAGCGCCGCGCCCCTGATCCCCATCCGCGGGATCAGAACGATGTTGCACGCGACGTTCGAAGCAACGGCGACGAGCCCCGCCCACAGGTTCGCCCGCGGAAAGCCTCGCGCGATGAGATCGCTCGTGAGCACCTTGGAGATGTTGATCATGAGAATTCCCGGGAGGATAATGAACATCGGCGTGACGGCGGGCAGGAACCGGTCCTGATACAGCAGTCTGATGAGCAGCCTGCCGAGAAGGAGAATCGCGACGCACGCCGTGCCGATGATCAGAACGGTGATCCGCGAGACCTGCGCCGTTTCCCGGTTCGCGTCATTCTCGTCCCCCGCGTGCGCGACACGCGGATGGAGCACCGACGAAAGGACGTTCGGAATGTTCCAGAGCTTCTCGGGGATGACGAGCGAGGTTGCGTAGAATCCGACGGCCACGGGATCGAGAAAATAGTTCACGAGGAGCATATCGAACCGGTAATTGAGAAGGTCGAGAAAGATCGCTGCGTTCTGCTGGATGCCGAAGCGGAGCGTTCTCTTGACGATGACGGGATCCCACCGGAAGCCGAACTGCACGCAACGCCGCATGAGAAGCACGGCGCCGAGCCCCGCGATGACGCTCGAAGCGAGGAAAGCGACAATGGATGCTCCGAACAGACGCGCCGGAACGAACGCCGCGCAGAGGACGAAGAATACGAAGAATGAGCCGGGCTGCAGAACCTCGACGATATTGAAATTGCGGAAATCGTCCTTCGCCCGGAAAAGCATCTGAAAATTGTACAGGAGACCGGTAAACGGGACGGCGAAGAGCGCGACGACGACCGCCCAGAGCGGCACCGACGGAATGAGCCTCGACCCGAGAAGGCTCGAGAGCGCGAGCGAGAGCACGAGCGCAACGGCCCCTATCGCGACGGAGAGGCTCAGCAGATTACCCGCGAGCTCCGCGACGGGCGTCTTCTTCCGCCCCAGAGAGTAGCCGGAGACCGCGCCGACGCCGAGATTCGTCGCGTTGAAGACCATGTTCGAGGCGACGATCGCGAGCGAGAAGAGCCCTCTTCCCTCGGGGCCGAGCATGCGCGCCATGATGACGCTCGTCACGAGGCCGCCCAGGACGAGCGCGGCTCTCGTGGCGAAGGTGATGGATGCATTTCGAGCGAATGTCACTCGGTTCCTCCCGGACTCGAGGCGCGCCCTCCCGCGCCGGCCGCTCGGGCGCACGGCCATACTACCAAAACGGAGCGACGGGGGCGACCCTCTTTATCGCCGCCGGCCCGGCGGCGGGCCGCCGATCGCGTATCCGTTTTGTCCTTGTTTGAACGCCGCCGCTCCGTGTATTTTCCCCCCGGGACGCGGTCGTGACACGGAGGTGCCTGTGAGAATGAAGAACGCGAATGTCAACTGGAGCCGTTACCGGAAGGAATTTCCCGCGGCGAAGCGCTACGTTTATTTCAACCACGCCGCGGTAAGCCCGCTCTCGACCCCGGTGCTCGAGGCAATGAACGCCGTCTCGATCGGCTTCCTCGCGAAGGGCATTCTTTGCGAGGAGGCTGTTTTCGCCCGGATCGAGAAGGCGCGGAAATCGGCCGCGCGTCTCATCGGGGCCCGGAGCGACGAGATCGCGTTCGTCAAGAATACCACGCAGGGAGTGCTCCTCGCCGCGAACGGCATCCGCTGGCGGCGCGGGGACAACCTCGTCATGCCGTCAATCGAGTTCCCGGCGAACGTCTACCCCTGGCTCGGCCTCGAGAAACGAGGCGTGCGGGTCATCAAGGTGAAGCCGCGCGAGGGCAGAATCACCGCGGAGATGCTCGAGCGCGCCTGCACGGCGAGGACGCGCTGCGTGACGGTGAGCTCGGTCCAGTTCTCGAACGGCTATCGGGTCGACCTCGCGAAGCTCGGACGTTTCTGCCGCGAGCACGGGATCTATCTCCACGTCGACGGCATCCAGTCGCTCGGCATGCTCCGCTGCGACGTGCGCGCGATGAAGATCGATTTTCTCTCGACCGGGGGGCATAAGTGGCTCCTCGGCCCCGTGGGCACGGGGTTCTTCTACTGCCGCCGCGAGCTCCTCGACAAGCTCGACGTCTCGAATCCCGGCTGGCGCGGCGTCAAGAACACATGGTCATTCTTCGATCACGACCCGACGCCCCGCCCGGACGCGGCGAGATTCGAGGAAGGCACGCTCAACCTCTACGGGATCGCGGGGCTCGGCGCCTCGATCGACCGCTTTCTCGAAATCGGCATGGCGAACGTGGAACACAGGATTCTCGGGCTCACCGAAACATTGGAAGAGGGCTTGCGCTCGCGCGGGTGCCTGATCGCGAGCCCCCGCGAGGAGGGCGAGCGATCGGGAATTCTCTGCTTTCGACATCCGAAGATAGGGACGGAGGCACTCTACAAGAAGCTCGGCGCGGCGCGCGTCATCGTGAGCAATCGCGCGGGAGCCATCAGGCTCACCCCCCATTTCTACAATACGGAGAAAGAGGCCGCGCGGCTGCTCGACCTCCTCTAGGTCCGCGGACCCTAGAGGCTATCTCAGAATGACGATCTTCCTGACCGCCTCGACCTCGCCGGCGCGAAGCCGCAGGAAATAGACGCCGCTCGCGAGACGCCGTCCGCCGTCGTCCGTTCCGCGCCATACGCGCCGATGATCTCCCTGCTCCCTGCTCGATCGCTCGATCAGAGCGACGCGGCGTCCCGAGACGTCGTAGACCGCGATCTCGACGTTCGCCGGTGCCTCCAGCGAGTAGGACAGGACCGTCCACGTGTTGAACGGATTGGGATAGTTCTGGCGGAGCGCGAAGCGCGACGGCTCTTCGGGCACAAGCCCCGCGAGGATCGCGATCGCGCCGAGCGCGGTCCTCGTGCAGACCTCGAGATAGGCGTAGCTCACGGTGTTCGCCTGGTCGGAGCAGGTATGATAGTACGGCGTTCGCGTCTCTCGGGTCCCTCCCTCGATGAGAAGCACCGCGGGGATGCCGGCGTCCCAGAACGCCATGTGATCGCTCGAACCCGGCGCCCCCGGCAGGAGAAACGACGTTTCGAGCGGAAGCGCGAACGAGTCGATCGCCGCTTGCATCGCGTTCGCGAGAATCGTATCCGGCGTCGCGCCGGTCCGCTTGGCGATGACCGCCGACATCGCCCCCTCGTTCGGCGTCCAGCCGATCATGTCGAGGTTGAGGACTCCTTCGTATGCGATACCGGTGTCGAGCGCGGCCGCATAGAAACGGCTCCCGAGAAGCCCGGCTTCCTCCCCGTCGAAGAGGACGAACTCGACCGAGCGCTCCAGCCGTTCCCCGCGCAGAACGCGCGCGCATTCGAGAACCGCGGCGACCCCCGTCGCGTTGTCGTCGGCGCCGGGCGCGCAATCGTACGGAGAGCCGGACCTCGAGTCGTAATGCGCCGTGAGAAGAAATCTCCGGTCCGGCTCCTTCTCCCCTTCGCGGCGGAAGGCGATGTTCTCGCCCCAGATCGTATCGGCGAATTGAAGCGCCGCGCACTCCCTGAGAGCCGAATCCCAGGAGACGCGCCGCACGAGATCCCTTCCCGCGAGCCAGTACGAACCGTCGCCGGCGAAAGCGAT
>JAPLKY010000212.1 GCA_026387805.1 Candidatus Krumholzibacteriia bacterium | reverse complement strand
CATCGAGCCTTTCGTATTCCCGGCGCAGCGCGAGACCGGATCGCGGAATCGTGCCGATTCCGCGCCAGGGAACGTCGGCTTCCTCGAAGAATCGCGCGATCGCGGCTTGCGCCCTCTCGTTCCCCCGCTCCCGCACTACCCTCCGATACTGGTTCACCACCGTTCCCCTCGCGCCGCCCACGATCTGGGCGAGGATCTCGCGCACCGCGCGCAGCACGTCGATAGCCTCGAAGCCGGCGATGACGGCGGGAATACCACACGTCTCCTCGATGAATGCGTACCCGGACCGTCCGATGATCGCGCTCACGTGTCCCGGCAGGATGAAGCCGTCTATCGCGCCCGTGCTCCGGGCGATGAGAAACCGCAAGGCGGGCGGAACCAGCCGCATCGAAGGCACGATCGAGAAATTGCGGGGAAGATCGTCCGCGAGGCAAGCGGCGATCGGCGCGGCCGTCGTTTCAAAACCGACCGCCATGAAAACGACTTCCTTTTCGGGATTCTGACGGGCGAGTCGCACCGCGTCAACGGGCGAATAGACAACGCGGACGTCGCATCCTTCGGCCTTCGCCTTCTCGAACGAGCTCTCGGAGGATGGAACGCGGACCATATCGCCGAACGTGGCGATCACAACGCTCTCCCGCTTCGCCGCCTCGAGCGCCCGATCGATATCCCGGGCGGGGCAGACGCACACGGGACACCCCGGGCCGGCGACGAGCCGCACGCCCTCGGGAAGAAGAGACCGCAGCGACGCGCGCGCGATCGTATGCTCGTGCGTTCCGCACACGTGCATGAGAACCGCGGGCCGGTCGAGGCGCACGGCCTGAAGCTCGCGCGCCATTGCCCGCACGAGAGACGGATCGCGGTAATCGCCGAGAGCATCGATATCCGTCACGAGAGGTCCTCTCTCATGCCCGCGCGGTAGACCTGTCTCAGAAGCTCGAGCGTTTCAAGAGCCTCCTCCGTATCGAGCTTCTCGATCGCGTAGCCCGCGTGTATGAGAACGTAATCTCCGATCGCCACCGCGTCGAGAAGATCGAGCCGAATGCTCTTTCGCACCCCGCCGCTCTCGGCGACCGCGTCGTTTCCGCTCTTCTCGACGATCAGCATCGGTATGCCGAGACACATCACCGTCTCCCCGTCGATTCGACGAATGCATCGATCCAGGAAACCCAGCGGTCGAGCCCGGCGCCGGTCGTGCAGGAGATCTCGATGATATCGAGCTTCGGATTGATCTCGAGGGCCTCCCGCCGCGCCTTATCGATATCGAACGCGACGTAGGGAGCCAGATCGATCTTGTTCAGAAGCAGGAGCCGCGACTCGCGGAACATGAGCGGATACTTCTTCGGCTTGTCGTCTCCTTCCGAGACGCTCAACAGCATGACGCGCGCATCCTCGCCGAGATCGACAAGCAGCTCCCCGAGGGGCTCTTCCTCGTCGTCAACTTCGACACCACCGTCTTCGTGGAGCGGGCGATCAACGAGATCCTCTTCACCCTCGTCCTCGCTGCGCTGCTCACCAGCGTCGTGTGCTGGGTCTTCCTCGGCTCCTGGTCCACGACCCTGAACGTCCTGCTCGCCATACCCACCTCCATCCTCGGGACGTTCATCGTCATGTACGTGTTCGGCTTCACCCTGAACACGTACACGGTGCTGGGGCTGACCCTCGTGGTCGGCATCGTGGTCGACGACGCGATCATGGTGCTCGAGAACATCTACCGCCACCGCGAGCAGGGCATGGGGAAGGTGACGGCCGCCTCGGTGGGCGCACGCGAGATCACCTTCGCCGCCACCGCGGCGACGCTCGCGATCA
>JAPLKY010000173.1 GCA_026387805.1 Candidatus Krumholzibacteriia bacterium | reverse complement strand
GCGGGGGACGAACGAGCGTTCCGGAAGGTGCTGGAAAGCCACTACCCGCTCATTTACTCGGTCGTGCGCGGCGTGGCGGGGCAGCACGGAGAGACGGACGACATTGTGCAGGAGGTCTTCATCAAGATATTCAGGGCGCTGGGCGATTTCAGGGGGGATTCGCGTCTCTCGACGTGGATCTACCGGATCGCGCGCAACGAGGCGCTCAACGCGATCGACAGAAGGAGACCGCAGGTGATCCCCATCGAGGATTGCGCGGATCTTCCCGATGCCGGCGAGAGCCCGGAAACGTCCCATCGCCGGCGGATCGGCCGGGAGCGCCTCGAACGCCTCCTGGAACGGCTCGACGAGAAGCAGCGCGTCGCGATCGAGCTTCGATACATCGGTGACAAGTCATACGAAGAGATAGCGGAGATCATGGATATTCCGCTCGGAACCGTGAAGACGTATATCTACCGCGCGAAGCTTTCGCTCAAGCGGATGATGACCGGGGGCGCGGCGAAGGCGTTCGAGAAAGGTTTCGGCGAGCTATGAACTGCAACCGGATAGAAGAGCTTCTCGTTCAGTACTTCGAAGGCGACCTGTCCGCCGAAGAACGGCGAACGGTCGACGCGCACGTCGCATCCTGCGCCGAGTGCCGCGCTTCGCTTGCGACCTTCAGGTCGCTCGAGGAATCGCTCGGAACGCTGAAAGAGATCGCCCCCCCGTGGAAGACGGCCGAAGCGAGATTCTCCAGGCGCGCAGGGATCGAGAATCGGCGTTCGATTCCCGCGTTCGTATTCAATGCACCTTTCATCGCCGGGCTTTCGTTCGTCGCTCTCGGCGTCGTGCTCTTCCTGAGGGGAAACGTCATCTTCCCGGCGCTGCAATCGCTCGGCCCCCGGTTCGCCGCTTCCTTCGACGCCTTCGTGCAGAGCCTCTCCCGGCTCTTCGCGGATGCGGCCGGCATGAACGTCACCGTGCTCGTCGCGATATACGGGTTCCTCACCTTCGCGCTCATGTGCGGAACGAGCGCGCTCGTTTTCAGATTCGGGAGAAAATAGGGGCGGGCCTTCGGGGACGTTCGATCTTCGGTGGGCTTTCGATCTCCCGGGCGGCGTTCAGCCTTCGAGCATCTTCTTGACGATCTCGCCGGCGAGCTTCGGGTTCGCCTTCCCCGCGCTTTTCTTCATCACCTGGCCGACAAAGAAACCAAGAAGCTGCGTCTTGCCCCCTCTGTAGCGCGCGACCTCATCGGGACTCTCGGCGATCACGTCCGCGACCCACTGCTCGAGCTCCTTCGCGCCGCTCACCTGCGTTAGATTGAGTTTTTCGCGTATCGTATCCGGCGACTCTGCGGTTCTGACCATTTCCTTGAAGATCTCTCGGCCGGCCGAGTTGCTGATGACACCGCCCGAGACGAGAGCAATGAGCTCGGCGAGGCGCCCGGCGGCAACCGGCGCTCTGAACGCGAACGCATCAGAGACGGAGCTCTCCACCGCCCTCATCGCCGGCGCGGACGCTCCTTCGGATTCGGCGCCCGACTTGATCTCCTCGAGAATCTCGCGCATGACCCAGTGCGCCGCGAGCTTCGGGTCGCTGCCCGCGCTCACGACGGTCTCGTAATAGTCGGCGAGACCCCTTTCGGCGCAGAGCACGCCGGCATCGTACGCGGGGAGATTATATTTCTCGCGAAATCTCTTTTCGCGCGCGAGAGGCAGCTCGGGGAGCGCGCCGCGCATCTTCTCGATCCAGGCGCCGTCCACGTCGAGCGGCAGGAGATCGGGCTCGGGAAAATAGCGGTAGTCGTGCGCGTACTCCTTGCTGCGCATCGTAAGGAGCTTCTTCTGACCCGAATCCCACAGGTTCGTGACCTGCTCGATGCGTCCGCCGCTCCGGAGCACGCCTGCCTGGCGTTCGATCTCGAAGCGGATTCCCATCTCGACCGCCTTGAACGAGTTGAGATTTTTGATCTCCGTTTTCGTGCCGAGCGGTTCACCGGGCCGCCTGAGCGAAATGTTCACGTCGCAGCGGAGCGAGCCTTCCTCCATGTTTCCGTCGCAGATCCCGAGATACCGCAGAACCTGCCGGAGAGAGACAAGGTACCTCGACGCCTCCTCGGGCGAGCGGATCTCGGGCTTGCTCACGATCTCGATGAGGGGCACGCCGCACCGGTTGAAATCGACGAGGCTCCCTCCCTCCTCGGCGTGGATGAGCTTCCCCGCGTCCTCCTCGAGGTGGATGCGCTCGAGAGCCACGCCGTGAATCTCGCCGTCCAGCTCGAACTCGAGGCGGCCCTCCTCGCAGAGCGGTTTGTCGTACATCGAAATCTGGTAGTTCTTCGGACAATCGGGATAGAAGTAGTTCTTCCGCGCGAAGACGCTCCGAGGGGCGATGCGGCAGCCGGTCGCGAGCCCCATGAGGATCGCCATCGATACCGCCTCTTCGTTGAGAACGGGCAGTGCGCCCGGAAGCCCGAGGCAGACGGGGCAGGTTTGCGCATTGGGCTCGCCGCCGTATACCGCGGGGCAGGAGCAGAACACCTTGCTCTTCGTCACGAGCTGCGCGTGGACCTCGAGCCCTATGACGGTTTCGAACTCAACGGCCGCCATGGCGCTCCCTTCCGGCTTTCGGACCGAGGACGTGCTGCTCGCGGAACCGGTACATTCTTTCGAGCCCGAAAGCTCCGCGCATGAGCTTCGCCTCCTCGCCCCATCCCGCGATGAGCTGCATGCCTATGGGGAGTCCTTCGGGGGAAAGCTCCGCCGGAATCGATATCGCGGGGAGCCCCGCGATGTTCGCGGGGGTCGTGAATATGTCGGAGAGATACATCGCAATCGGATCCTCGAGCCTCTCCCCGAGCCTGAAGGCCGGAGTCGGCGACGTCGGGAGCAGGATGAGGTCGCATTTCCTGAACAGCTCTTCGAACTGCGCGCAGATGAGCGCCTTCACCTGCTGGGCCTTCGCGTAGTACGCGTCGTAGTAGCCGGACGAGAGCACGTAGGTGCCGAGCAGGATCCTTCGTTTCACCTCGTCCCCGAATCCCTCGCCCCGCGTCCGCTCATACATCTCGAGCAGCGAATCGGAGTTCGAACGGAGACCGTACCTCACGCCGTCGTAGCGCGCGAGGTTCGACGAGGCTTCGGCGTTCGCGAGGATGTAATAGGTCGCGATGGAGGTTTCCATGCCGGGGAGCGTCACCCGGTCGACCGGCACGGAATCTCCCGCAAGATCGTCGACGGTGCGCGCCGCGATCTCCCTGACCGACGGATCCATCTCCCACTTCTCGAGATCGGCGCTCACGGCGACCCGCATGCCCTCGAAGCCTCTTTCGAGCTTCCCGTGCAGATCGGGCGCGGGCGTTGGTATCGTCGTCGCGTCGCGCTCGTCATGCCCCGCGATCGCTTCCATCACGAGCGCGCAGTCGCGCACGTCGCGCGCGAAGGGTCCGATCTGGTCGAGGCTCGACGCGAACGCGACGAGGCCGTACCGCGACACCCTACCGTACGTTCCCTTCAGGCCGACCACGCCGCAGAGGGACGCCGGTTGGCGAATCGATCCGCCCGTATCGGAGCCCAGCGAGGCGAGCGCCATGTCGGCCGCGACCGCCGCGGCCGAACCGCCGCTCGATCCTCCCGGGGCGTACGCCTCGTTCCAAGGATTGTGCGTTATCTGAAAAGCCGAGTTTTCGCACGAGGAGCCCATGGCGAACTCGTCGAGGTTCGTCTTGCCGATGATCACCGCGCCGGCGGATCTGAGACGCTCGACGACGGTTGCGTCATAGGGGGGCCGGTAGCCCTCGAGAATCTTCGAGGCGCACGTCGTGGAGATCCCGCGCGTGCAGAGATTGTCCTTGATGGCGACGGGAACGCCGAAGAGCGGCCGCCCGTCGTGCCCCTTCACGTCGAGCTCCGAGGCCTTCGCGAGAGCGTCCTCGGCGAGTACCTGAAGAAACGCCTTGATCCGGGGCTCCCTCGCCTCGATCGAATCGAGGTACGCCTGAACGACCTCGCGGACGGTCGCCTCCCGCGCGCGATAGATATCGCCGAGGCCTTCTATCGAATATTGAACGAGATCGCGCATGCAACCCTCTTGCGGGAACGAATGCAAACTAAAGCTCGTCCGCCTCTATAACGGACGGAACGGCAAAATAGCCCTTTCGATTCTCGGGCGAGGCGGCAAGGACCTCGTCCCGGGGAAGGCACGGCTTCGTCTCGTCGCCGCGGCGGAGCGCCGGCTTGAGCCCGGCGGCCTCCGCACGAGGCTCGATGCCGGCCGTATCGATGCTCTGGAGCTGTTTCACGAACTCGATGATCCGCGCGAGCTGCCCGCGCAGTTTTTCGCGGGACTCTCCGCTCAGCTT
>JAPLKY010000236.1 GCA_026387805.1 Candidatus Krumholzibacteriia bacterium | reverse complement strand
GAACGAGGCGCCCGCGGCCTGTGCGAGCCCCGCTATGTTGAACGAGGGTTCGAGGTTCCCGAAGGGCGCCGTCGAGGCCATCTTGCCGCGCGGCGTCGTCGGGGACACCTGCCCGCCCGTCATGCCGTAGATGAAATTGTTGTAGAGGAGCACGGTGAGATCGATGTTCCGGCGCGCGGCGTGTATGTAATGGTTCCCGCCGATGGCGGTCGCGTCTCCGTCTCCCGTCACGACGATCACGTGCAGGTCCGGCTTGGCGAGCTTCACCCCGGTCGCGAACGCGATCGCGCGGCCGTGCGTCGTGTGGAGCGTGTTGATGTCGATGTAGCCCGCCGTTCTGCTCGCGCAGCCGATCCCCGACACCATGACCGCCTCGTCCTTCGAGATGCCGAGCTTCTTGAGCGACCTGATGAGCGCCTTGAGAATGATGCCGTCGCCGCAGCCCGAGCACCATATGTGGGGGAGATTCTTTTCGCGCACGTAATCGAGGTAGTTGAACATCTCAAACCACCTCCCTGATCTTGTCGACGATCTGTTTCGGCGTGATCGGATCTCCATCGACGCGGTTCACCTTATGGATCTCCGCCCGGCATTTCGCGGCCAGCTCGACCTCGCGCGCCATCTGTCCGAGGTTCAGCTCGGGAACGACGAACGCCTTGACGCGGCCCGCGACGTCGAGGATCCCTTCCGACGGGAACGGCCATATCGTCGTCGGCTCGAAGAGCCCGGCCTTGATGCCCGCCTCGCGGCATTCCTTCACGGCGCGCCTCGCCGAGCGAGCGACGCCGCCGTACGCGAAGATGGCAACCTCCGCGTCGTCCAGATGGAGCTCTCTCCAGCGGATGATGTCCTTCCGGTGGCGCTCGATCTTCTCGGTCAGGTGGATGATATTCGCCTCGATCTTCTTCGAATCGTTCGTCGGGAATCCCGAATCGTCGTGGCAGAGGCCGGTCACGTTGTACCGGTAGCCCGTTCCGAAATTCGCGAGGACCGGAATGTCGTTCTCGGTTCTCTCATACGGAAGATACTTATCGGGGGACATCTCCGGCTGCTTGCGGTTGACGATCTCAACGCTTCCCTTCTCGGGAAGCACCATTCTCTCCGTCATGTGCCCGACGATCTCGTCGAAGAGCAGTATCACGGGCGTCATGTAGGTTTCGGCCAGATTGAACGCGCGAATCGTCTGCTCGAACATCTCCTGGGCCGATGCCGCGGTGAGCGCGATGACCTCATGATCTCCGTGCGAGCCCCAACGCGCCTGCTGCATGTCCATCTGCGCGGGAAGGGTCGGCGTTCCGGTGCTCGGACCGCCCCGCTGCACATCGACGACGACGCACGGCACCTCCGCCATGACCGCGTGCCCCAGATTCTCCTGCTTGAGGCTGAAGCCCGGACCCGACGTCGCCGTGAGCGCCTTGACTCCCGCGAGGGAGGCGCCGATGATGGCGCCCATCGCGCCGATCTCGTCCTCCATCTGGATGAACTTGCCGCCGATCCTCGGAAGCTTGCGAACGAGGTACTCGGCGATCTCCGAGGAGGGCGTGATGGGATAGCCCGCGAAGAAGCGGCAGCCGGCCCAGATCGCCCCCTCCGCGCAGGCGTCGTTCCCCTGCATCATGATTATCTTTCCCGTGGGACTCTTCGACAAGGCCGCTGTCTCCTTTTCCGGCCGGAGGCGCCGCGGCGCCGATTGCGCCTCGATGCACCTCTCCCGGGCGTTCAAGGGCAAAAAAAGGAGGACCCCCCGGCGGAGTCCTCATTCAACCGTTATGGCGAAATCGGGACACCTGAGCTCGCACAGCATGCATTTGATACAGTCTTCAGCCCGTGCGACCTTGACCTTCCCGCCCTCCATTTCGAGTACGGCCTTCGGGCAGTAGGCCACGCAGATCTCGCAACCCTTGCACCACTTGAGGTTGAGTTCTATGATCGCTTGTTTTTTTTCAGCAGTCTGGCCTTCAGCCACCCCGACCACTCCCGATCAGGTCTATTCCACGCCATAAAAGCAATGCATGTGCAAAACGAAAAGGTTCGTTCGAAATTTG
>JAPLKY010000359.1 GCA_026387805.1 Candidatus Krumholzibacteriia bacterium | reverse complement strand
TACGGATGGGACTGGGCGCCGCGTTTCGTGACTTCGGGGGTGTGGCGGCCCGTCCGCGTGCGCGCCTGGGACGGCGCGAGAATCACCGATTTCCGGATCGTCCAGAAGCGCGTCACCCCGGCATCGGCGGAGCTCACGGCCGTTTTCGAGATAGAGGCCTCCTCCATAAGGAAGGTCTCTCTTTCGGTGCTCCGCGACGGCCGGATCGTCGCGAGCGCCGACGCCGAGCTCGTCCCGGGGCCGAACGCCGTGTCGATCGATTATTACATGCAAGAGCCGGAGCTCTGGTGGCCGAACGGCCTCGGGGAGCCGAATCTCCACGATTTCCTCGGCGAGATGCGTGACGGCGGCCTGGTCGTCGATCGGGCCTCGCGACGAATCGGTCTCCGGACGATCGAGCTCGTCCGGGACGGGGACGAAAAGGGAGAGAGCTTCTATTTCCGCGTGAACGGCGTCCCCGTCTTCATGAAGGGGGCGAACTTCGTCCCGATGGACAGCTTCATTCCCCGTGTCGCGGCGGACCGATACGAGTCGCTCGTCGCGAGCGCCGCCGGAGCCGGCATGAATATGCTTCGGGTGTGGGGCGGGGGCGCCTACGAGAGCGACCTCTTCTACGACCTGTGCGACGATCACGGAATTCTCGTCTGGCAGGATTTCATGTTCGCCTGCGCGATGTATCCGGGCGATTCCGCGTTTCTGGCCAACGTGAGGGAGGAAGCCGCCGGCGTCGTGAAACGCCTGAGAAACCATCCCTGCCTCGCCCTCTGGTGCGGCAACAACGAGATCGACGAGGGCTGGCACAACTGGGGATGGCAGCGCCAGTACGGATACTCGGAGGCCGATTCGGCGAGGATATGGAATGACTACGTGAAGCTTTTCCACGAGCTCCTTCCGGAGATCGTGGCGGAGATGGATCTGGGCGCGGCCTACTGGCCGTCGTCGCCGGGCCGCGGGCGGGCCGATCCGCGGAGCCTCACGGAGGGGGACTCGCATTACTGGGGGGTGTGGCACGACGGCGAGACCTTCGAGGCGTTCCGCGAGAAGGTTCCGCGGTTCATGAGCGAGTTCGGATTCCAGTCGTTTCCCTCCCTCGCGACGATCGCTCGTTTCGCCCGCCCCGAGGACCGGAGGATCGACTCCGCCGTGATGCTCTCGCATCAGAAGCATCCGCGGGGAAACGAGATCATCCGGGCGTATATGGAGCGGGACTATCGCGCCCCGCGCGATTTCGAATCGTTCGCGTACGTGAGCCAGCTTCTCCAGGCGGAGGGAATGAAGACGGCCATCGAAGCGCAGCGCCGCGCGAAGCCCTTCTGCATGGGTTCGCTCTACTGGCAGCTCAACGACTGCTGGCCGGCGGCGTCGTGGTCGAGCATCGATTACGAAGGGGATCCGAAGGCGCTCCACTATTTCGCGCGCGAGGCGTTCGGCGAAGTGCTCGTATCGCCGGTCGTCGAGGAGGGTGTCCTGTCCGTCTATGCAGTATCGGACAGGGCCGACGCGATGGAGGGCGTAGCGATACTGAAGCTCCTCGATTTCGCGGGGAACGTCATCTGGATCGATAGCCGGCGGATTTCGGTGGACGCGAACTCGAGCATTTCGTTCTTCGGGTCCGGCGTCAAGTTCCTCCTGCGCGGCCGCCCGGGAAACGCCGTGGTTTTCTGCGCGGAGCTCTGGGAGTCCGGCGAGCTCCTTTCGAGGAATCTCCTCTACTTCGTGCCCCCGCGGGAGCTCGACCTTCAGCCGGCCGGAGCGGCGTCTCCCGGAGAGAGGATATCCGGCTCGAATCTCTCGGTACGGTCGATGTCCCGCGTCGAAGACGGATATTCGATCTCTCTCTGCGCCCGGACTCTCGTCAAGAATCTCTGTCTTTCCGTCGAGGGGCACGAGGGCTTCTTCGACAGGAACTTCTTTGATATGCTGCCGGGGAGCTGCGAAACGGTGCTCTTCATTACGGACGAGGATATCTACAATTTCAACGCAGCGCTCAAAATGAAGTCCCTCGCGGACACGTATTGAAAAAAGGAGCGACCGATGCGAAGAACCGCCGTCGTACTGTCCCTCGTTTGCGCATTCGCCCTGGGCGCGTGCTCGATCGAGAAGAAGCCCGCGTACACGAGCTTCGTCGACCCATTCATCGGGACGGCGGGGCACGGGCACACCTACCCGGGGGCGACGGTGCCGTTCGGAGGCGTGCAGCTCAGCCCCGATACGAGGCTCAAGGGGTGGGACGGCTGCTCGGGGTACCATTACTCCGACAGCGTCGTGTACGGATTCAGCCATACGCATCTGAGCGGCGCGGGGGCCTCCGATTACGGGGACATTCTCCTCATGCCGACGGTCGGTGCCGTGCAGCTCGTCCGCGGCGACGAACGGAATCCCGAAACGGGCTACTGCTCGAGATTCGGCCACAAGGGGGAAGAAGCCGCGCCGGGCTACTACCGCGTCAAGCTCGACGAGGGGGGCGTTGTCGTCGAGCTCACCGCGACGAAGCGCGCGGGCTTCCACCGGTACATCTTCCCGAAGAGCGGAGACGCGAACGTCATCATCGATCTCGCGCATCGCGACGAGGTCATCGAGTCGCACGCCGAGATCGCGGGCAACAACGAGATCGTCGGCTTCAGAAGATCCCGGCATTGGGCCGACGATCAGTATGTGTATTTCGCGGCAACGTTCTCGAAGCCTTTCGGCGTGGCGGGCGTCGCGATCGACGATACGGTTCTGGCCGGCGCCGACGAGGCGTCCGGGACGAACGTCAAGGCGTTCGCGAGCTTCAGAACGGCGGCGAACGAAGCGATTCTCGTGAAGGTCGGCATCTCGGGAGTCGACATCGAGGGCGCCCGGAGGAATCGCGACGCCGAGATCCCGGGCTGGGATTTCGAGAAGGTCCGCATCGACGCCGGCGCCGCGTGGAACGCCGCCCTCGGGAAGATCGACGTGAGGGGAGGCACGCAGGCGCAGCGCACGACCTTCTACACGGCGCTCTATCACGCGATGCTCGCGCCGAATCTCTTCATGGACGTCGACGGCCGATACCGCGGAAGAGATCTGCAGATTCACAAGGCGAAGGACTTCACGAATTACACCGTGTTTTCCCTCTGGGACACGTACCGTGCCGAGCACCCGCTTTTCACGATCGTCGAGCCGGAGCGCACGGTCGATTTTATCAAGACGTTCCTCGCCCAATACGAGCAGGGAGGGCTCCTTCCCGTGTGGGAGCTCGCCGGGAACGAGACGAACTGCATGATCGGCTATCACGCCGTCCCCGTGATCGTCGACGCGTACGTCAAGGGGATCCGCGGCTTCGACGCCGCGAAGGCGTTCGAGGCGATGAAGCACAGCGCGGAGATCGATTTTCGCGGGCTCGCGTTCTATCGCGAGCTCGGATACATCCCCTCGGACAAGGAAGGGGAGTCGGTCTCGAAGACGCTCGAGTACGCCTACGACGATTGGTGCATCGCGCAGATGGCGAAGGTGCTCGGTGCGGGGGGTGACTACGCCGCGTACATCCGCCGCGCGCAGTCGTACAAGAACCTCTTCGATCCCTCGACCGGTTTCATGCGCGCGAAGGTGAACGGCGCCTGGTGGACGCCGTTCGATCCGGCCGAGATCAACTTCAACTACACCGAGGCGAACGCGTGGCAGTACAGCTTCTACGTTCCGCAGGACGTCCGGGGTCTCATCGGTCTCATGGGAGGGGACGAGCGTTTCGCCGCGAAGCTCGATTCCCTGTTCTCCACGAGCCCGAAGACGAGCGGCCTCGATCTTCCCGACGTCTCGGGGCTCATCGGGCAGTACGCGCACGGCAACGAACCGAGCCATCACATGGCGTATCTCTACAGCTTCGCGGGGCGGCCCTGGAAGACGCAGGAGCGCGCGAGGAGCATCATGGACGGCCTCTATCACGCGGGCCGCGACGGCCTGTGCGGGAACGAGGACTGCGGGCAGATGTCCGCGTGGTACGTTCTGAGCGCGCTCGGATTCTACCCGGTCACGCCGGGCTCCGACGTCTACGTGATCGGGACGCCGCTGTTCCGGGAGGCTTCGATCGACGTCGGCGGCGGGAAGCGTTTCGTCGTCAGGGCGAAGGGAGTCTCGCGAAGGAATTTCTACGTGCAATCGGCGGCGCTCGACGGGAAGCCGTACGCCAAGCCATACCTGCGGCACGGCGACGTCGCGGCGGGAGGGGAGCTCGCGTTCGTCATGGGGGCGGAGCCGAATACGTCATGGGGCGTCGCGCAGTCCGATCGCCCCGCGAGCGCGATCGTCGACAGCCTCATTCTCCCCGTTCCCTTCGTCGCCTCGGGCTCGAGGATATTCAGCGGATCGACCGAGGCGGCGCTCGGCTCCATCACGGAGGGCGCCCGCGTATATTTCACGCTCGATGGTGGAGCGCCCGGCGCCGGTTCGAGCCTCTACCGCGGGCCGATTCCTTTCATGAAATCGGGAACGCTGAATGCCGTCGCCATAAAGGACGGTTTCCCGCCGAGCGCCGTCGTAACGGCGGAGTTTCGCAAGATACCGGGAAACAGGGGCATTCGATTGAATACCGCCTACAGCACGATGTACCCGGCGGGGGGAGACCTCGCGCTCATCGACGGCCTGCGGGGACCGCTCGATTTCAGGACGGGGCTCTGGCAGGGTTACGAGGGGATCGATCTCGACGCGACCGTCGATCTCGGGCGCGTGCAGCGCGTGAGCCGTGTCACGACGGGCTTTCTGCAGGACCAAAATTCGTGGCTTTTCCTTCCGGAGATGGTAGAGTACTCTCTCTCGAGCGACGGGAGGAGCTTCGTCACCGTTGCTCGATTCGCCCCCGGCGCTCCGGCTGAGGAGCAGGGCGCGCGTATCGAGAACTTCGCGTCGGGAGCGATCGGGAAGAGCGCGCGCTACGTGCGCGTTTTCGCAAAGAACGCCGGCGTCTGTCCCGCGTGGCACCGGGGCGCGGGGGAAAAGGCCTGGATCTTCGCCGACGAGATCGTCATCGAATGATCGGCGGAATCGCTGCCCGGCCGCCGGGGAGTTCATCGCTCGACGACAGGATGGTGCCATGGTTCATTTCGCGTTCCTCGACTGGTTCTGGCTCGTGACTTTCATCCTTCTCATGATCGGAAGCGGCGCCCTCTTCTACCGCCTCGGGAAACGCTCGGAAGCCGATTTCTTCCTCGCGGGGCGCGGACTTCCGTGGTGGCTTCCCGCCTCGTCGGTCTATGCGACACACACGGCGACCGACACGCCGATGTGGGTGGCGGGCGTCGTGTATAAGCACGGCCTCGCCGGTCTCTGGTACGGTTTCTTCGCCGCGTGGTGCGCGGTGAGCGCGTTCGTCTCGACGAAGATATTCCGCCGCTCGCTCGCCTACAGCCAGGCCGAATGGCAGACGCTCCGCTACGGCGGCATGCCGGCCGAGCTCCTGCGCGGGTGGGTCGCGGGCTGGCAGGTGTTCCTCAATATGTTCATCCTCGGCTGGGTCGGGATCGCGATGGGCAAGGTCTGCCATTTCCTCTTCGGCTGGCCGCCGTGGATGGGGCTCACGATCTTTTCGACGCTCTGCGCCGTGTACGTGCTCGCGGCCGGCTACTGGGGCGTCGTGATGGCCGACTTCCAGCAGGGGATCATCGCGTTCATCGCGATCGCGTTCGTGTCGATCTGGGGAATGTATGCCGCGGGAGGCCCGCATGCCATCGTCGCGAGGCTCCACGAAATGGGGCTGAGCCACATGCTCAACCCGTTCAGCTTCTCCGGCTTCACGGGGGGGGATTTCCCCGTCGCGTGGTTCATCACGATGCTCGTCATCGGCATACTCGGAGGCCTCGGCATGGCGACGGCGATCGACTGGTTCCCCGAAGCGCAGCGCATCCAGTCGGCGCGAACGGTGAAGGACGCCTCGTGGTGCATCTGGGCGGGACAGGCGCTCGTCGTCACCCGAAACGCGCTCTGGGCGGCGGCCATTCTCGGCTTCTTCGTGCTCTACCCCGATCTCACCCAGGTCAAGGACTACGAGATGGCGTGGTTCAGGCTCGGATTCGAGACGCTCCCCGTCGGGATGATCGGATTTTTCTTCGCGGCGATCGTCGCCATCCACCTCTCGACGATATCGACGCATCTGAACCTCGGCGCAGTCTACATCACGCGCGATCTCTACCACCACTATATCAATCCAAAGGCCGACGAGCGCAGGCTCGTGTGGGTCGGCAGGGTCGGCACGGTCATCCTGCTCGTCGGCTCGTTCATATTCGGCTCGATCATGGAGAACATCACCGAGTGGCTCATCTTCGCCCTCTGGATCATGGCGGCGGGGGTGTGGCTGCCCGGCATTCTCCAGGTGATGTGGTGGCGCTTCAACGGTTGGGGATATCTCACCGCGTGGATATTCAACCTCGTTTTTTCGTGGCTCGTCGTGTGGGTGCTCCCCGCCTTCGGCGTGCTCCCGCACCTCAAGGATTACCAGCAGTTCTGGCTGCTCATGTTCCTCGGCGCGATCGTCTTCATCCCGGTGACGCTGCTCACGAAGGCCGAGAGCATGGACAAGCTCGTGAAGTTCTACGTCATGTCGCGGCCGGTCGGATGGTGGGGGCCGGTGCGCAGGGAAGCGGAGCGGCGGGGGCTGCTCTAGGAGCGTCGGCCGTCCCGGCGCGCCGCGCGCGCGGGTCGCGCCCGAAAGGAAGAGAAGAATATGCCCTTCATACGAAGACAATGGACCTCAAGGGAAGCGGACGAGTGGACGCGGGAGGATACGATCACGGTCATTATCTCGCCGCTCATCTACGTTCTCCTGATGATCGGAACCGCGCTGAGCATGCTCGGGATGTGGTATGGTTTCGTGATTCTCGCCACCGGGATCGTTCTCATGCTCGTCATGATCTGGATCATCAATCCGAAGCTCTCCTCGGTTTCCGAGGGATACGAGAAGAAGCAGAAGGGATACATCGAGGAGCTCGAACGCTCGGTCAAATGGGAGGAATAGCGTGGGCAACGAACTCAAGATGGTGATCGGGATGTCGCTCGCGTACGTGACGTCCTTCGCGGGGCTCTTCCTCGCGTATTACTCGTACCGGAAACACCACCGGAACAGGGAAGCGGGGAAGTGACATGGGCGGCAAAGCGCTCGGCATATTCTTCCCCGCGGCGGTCTTCATCTTCTCGTACGTGATCACGTATCTCCTGTACCGGCACTTCTCGAAGAGCCAGGACAAGTAGATGAGAATCATCGTCGCGATTCCGTATGCCCCCTGGCCGGTCACGAAGGGCACGGACCGGCTCGTCCTGAACCTGCTCGACGGGCTCGCCGCGAACCACGAGGTCACGTTCGTCACGGTGGCGCTGAGCAGGGGGGATCTCGAACGCCTGCGCGAGATCGAGAAGCCGCGCGTCGCGGTGCGCGCGATCCTCGCTCCCCATCGGCGAAGCATATTTCATCGCGTCTACCACAAGAAGATGAACGTCATGAAGGACGTTTTCGCCGGCGTTCCGGCGCCGGTCAGCTACGCCGCTCCCGGGGAGTTTGTGCGCCTCATTGCCGATACGGCGAAGGAGCGGAAGGCCGATCTCGTGTTCGCGTCGTACTGGCACCTGTACCGGCTGCCCGAACTCGTGAAGGATGCGAAGCTCGTGCTCGTCACGCACGACCTCGATTTTCTCGTGAATCCGTCGAGGCTGAATGCGATGAGCGGCTTTTCGCGTTTCTTCGCCGCGAGGAGGCTCAAGGCGCTGGAGAGGATCGAGCGAAAGGCGTACGGACGCTTCGAAACGATACTTGCGCTCACTCCCTCCGACGCGGAGACGCTCGCGCGGCACCCCGCGGCCGCGGGAAAGGCGGTTTACGCCCTGCCGCTCGCGCTCGATCTCGGCGCGTTCAATCCCTCGGCATACGAACGCGGGCGAAACAGGATCCTCTTCATGGGTGCCCTGTATTCCGATTTCAACCGCGACGCCCTCAGATTCTTCCTGAGCGAGGTTCTTCCCGTCGTGCGATCGAGGAATCCGGAGGCGCGCCTCGAAGTCGTCGGATACGGCGCGGACGAGAGCCTGCGCGCC
>JAPLKY010000186.1 GCA_026387805.1 Candidatus Krumholzibacteriia bacterium | reverse complement strand
CTCTGCCTGCGCAGGGGGCCCGGAGAATGCAAGCCGCTCAATGTGTGCGAAGAGCCGAGCCATGTTTGTAAGTGAAACTTCGAACTTCGCACGGTCGTCATCGCGCCAGCCACTCGGCGGCTTCTGGGTCAGCAACGCAACCACGGATTCCAGCCACAGCAGATCGTCGAAGCTCCGGTCAGCGACACGGAGGATGAAGCTCTTCAGGGCCGGATCGGCGACCCAGTCCCGGATCGCCTCAGCACGCTCGGCCAGCCGCAGCCGGACATGGCTACGCGTCCCATCGATCCCGAATGCCTGCCCGATGCTCCGGGTGAGATCGACGAGCAGTTCGTCGTAGCAGTGATGGAGTTCTGCGAAACCCTCGCGCAAGGCCGTGATGAAACGCGTCAGTTCCTCCTCGGCAAAAGGGGCACGGGGGGTGATAGGGGGAATGCCACACGCACCCGGAAGATCCTCAAAGACGAGCTTGTCAGGGCGCGTAGCCGTGGTCAGGTGCTCCCGGATCTGCTGGGCCACGGGGCTAATGCGCTGCGTTCGTCGCGCATAGCGGCTGTCAGGCAATAACTGTCCGTTTTTGCACCTTAAGACGACTGATGACTGTTTCAGATGTGGTTGTGGATCGTGTAGTTCCATACGGGATGCGTTTTGTGCGGGTTGACTGCCACGGTGCGCATCTGTTCGTCGGTAATCTTCTTGCCGGTTTCGTATTCATGGGTGTCCAGTTCCGCTTTGACCTTTAGACCAGTCTTGGTCGTGGTGGAACTGATGAAATTGATGATCGTTTCATAGCTAACCAGCGGTTCGCCACGCCAGGTAACGCTGATCTGTGAGAACAGACGGTGCTCCACCTTGTTCCATTTACTTGTTCCCGGAGGAAAGTGACAAACGGTCACTGTCAAGCCGTGGCGATTGGCAAATTGCTGGATACGGTACTTCCAGAGTCGGTTCCGACTGCCGTTGCTCCCGCCACCGTCTGCCGTAATCAGGAGTTTGGTAGCGTTCGGATAGCGGCGTCGGCCCAGCATTCGCCACCAACGATCAATGCTCTCCACGGCAAAATCAGCGGTGTCGTGACTGATCCCTACATTCACAAAACCTTCGTTCTGAACCTCGTCGTAGACGCCATACGGATGGGCCCGTCCCTCGGCCAAAGAGGGAAAGTCGTAGGTGTTGACCAAACGCTGGTTCTTGCCCCAGCGACGCCCCTTGTTGTGAAACGCCCCCACCAGTTCCTTCTTCTTGGTATCCACGGAAATTACCGGGATTTTCGCACGAAGGCAGCGTTTCACCTGCTGGTACAGATAACGAAACTGAGCGTCTCGTTGCGGGTGTTGCTTTCCTTCAATCGACCTTTTGTCGCCCCACAAGGAGTAATCCAACTCCCGCAGCAGCCGCTGCACCGTGGTATAGCTGATCGAGTGCCCCCTCCCCTTCAATGCTTGGGCAATCGACCGCAGCGACTTCGTGGTCCATTTCAGCAAGCGCATAGGGTCACCCGCCGTCGTTTCCCCCATGAGCAACTCCAGGTCGTCCACCAAAGACGGATCAACCTCCTCGCTCGGCTTCCGTCCTCCGCCGGGACGACGGTCCCTTTCCAACATTTGACCCAGGTTCCCCGCCTCCAACTCGTCAATTCCTCGGCGAATGGTACGCTCCGACAGACCGGATACTTGGGCCATGATTGTGATGCCACCATGCCCCATCGCCATGGCCTTCTCCGCAACATACAGTCGTGTCTGTCGCTCACTCAAAATGGACATCATTTCGACCCACCGCCCATGACTTGCTCGCAACCCCTCATCATGCACGCAAAGCCGACACATACAACCCTGGAAATCCGTTCCCAACATCGCAACCATCCTTGGGCTTGCGGGTTACAGAAACTCACTGTCGCTTGATTATACTCCTGTTCCAAAAGGTGAACATACCAACCTGCCATTTCGGACATTTATTGTTTGACGGACGCATAGTCGTTGAGACGAGTCACGAAACGGCAGAGCGGGCGCACGACCGTGAGGATATCGCCCTTGCCTGGCGTCACATCACTGATTTTGAGATCGAGAAGTTCGGCGAGTCGATGAAACACCGTCGTCCGAACGCCGGTCAACCGCCACTGCTGAACCGAGAAACGCTCCGGGGCGCGGAGGAGCCGCTCGAATGCGGCGATGTTCAGTTGCGGTATGAATGATCCGTCCTCATAGAGTGCCACGCGGGTGTCGTTGGCGAGCAGGGCGGCGCAGAGAAGAACCGGCATCGGGCCAGCGAGCACGCCGTACGGAGGGGCACCAAGCCGTTCGTACAACGGGGTGAGCGGGCGCGCTTCCCGTTCACTCTGCGCGAAGTTCTCCGTGATCGCAGACCAGACTTTACGTATTCCCTCGTCCGCGGTGCGGGAAGGGGAGCTGAATTGCCAGCACTCGCCAGTCTTCCGATGAATCCCTGTCTGACGAAGTACGCAGAGGTACATACTCTTCTCTGGCGGCGTTCCGACGATGCCGAGATCAAGCTGGTCGCCACGCTGGATCATGGCCTCAATGAGGTTTCGCCTTGCTGCTGCCGCCGCGGAGGAAAGTTCGCGGCGGTTGATCAGTTCGTTGCGGATGTGCGGCGTGGATGCGTACGTCTCATCGCAGAGACGCGACAGGTAATCCTGTAGAGCTCTCCTCGACGTGATGCGCTGCTTCTGCCCGCGATGGAACCATGTGGACGCGGGAGTATCGGAATCACCCGGGGCAAGGATGGGGGTGAGAATCTCGTTCAGGCTGCGCCGCAACGCGGCAATGCGAGATCGAAGTTCCCGCCGGGCTGTGGCGTCACCTTCGAGTTCCGGCGTGTTCTCGCGCATCCATTCCAGAGAGGCGAGTTCATGAAGAATGGCTTCGAGCGACCGTGTCTCGGCGGGAACGACCACGAGGAGATCCGGACGGTCGCGAAGAAGGGGCTCGCGTGCCAGATTGTCCATGGCCTCGTTGGGAGCTGAGGAATCGGGGAGCAGAATCAGAACATGGCCGTCACCGGTCGTTCGCGGCTGGCGAACGATGCCCGCGAATTCGCCGGAGCTGACGAAT
>JAPLKY010000008.1 GCA_026387805.1 Candidatus Krumholzibacteriia bacterium | reverse complement strand
CGAGGAAGGGGGTGGAGCGCTGCGACAGATACAGAATGCTCTTTTCCACCGCCGCCTCGGCGAGGTAGAAGGTCCGCTTGTCCAGCATCTCGTTGGAGGCGATCTGGGTCTCGTTGACCGAGATCGAGCTCACCCCCATGACGATCGCCGTCAGGGCCATCAGAATCAGGATGACGATGACGAGCGCCGTCCCCTTCTCGTTCGATTGTCTTGTGCATACATGATTCATCGCGCTTCACCTTCCTGTCCCCGATTACGGGGCGACCGGTCTTTCCCTGACGACGAAATCGTCGATATTCCAACCTGCATAGCCCCGCTGCCCGTCGGATTTCAGCCTGAAACGGACCACAACGTTTTCCTGCTGATCGGCCCATTGAGAGATGTCGAGCTGCACGAAGACCCATGCGTTGTCCGTGATCGCGGACGGATTCTGCCAAACCACGGTCCACGGTCCGGAGGTGCCGCTATTGCTCACCTCCACGTATGCCTGATCGTATGCCGGGCCCTCGACGTTGAGCCACCGGTAGAACTGAATCACGACGTTTGAGTGTCCCCAGCAGTCGAGTACCGGCGTCCTGAGGTAGTTCTCCACGTTGTTGGAGTAACGCCCGTTCGAGGCTCCTGCCCCGAGATCGTTGCCGTACACGTTGCTTCCGCCGTGCGCCGTGCCCGGATCGCTGTTGCCGTAGGTTTGGCTCTTGACGTACGGCACGCCCCTCTGCCAGTCGTTCTCGGTTCGAATTCTGCCGCTGCTCCAGCTCTTGTTCGTCTCGAAATCATCCTCAAAGACGATGTATGAGCCCGGATTCTGCGAAATCGAGTACGCGGGGCCGGCGATGTTGGAGTTGACCGATTCCTTAGCGCCGTCGCTCGCCCGCACGGCGTAGTAGTAGCCGATGCCGTCCAGGGGCGGGCTGCTGCTGAAGGTACGATCGTCGTAGAAGACGTAGCTCAGCGCGCCGGTCGCCGTTTTCGTGCCCACGAGCGTGCTGAATCCGCCGAGTTTGCTCGTCTCGCGATAGATCTTGTAGATGATAACGTTGCTCGTGCAGTGACCGTCGTCGGCGGAACGGTCGAACGTCACGGTGATGCTTCTCCCCGCATCCAGCGGAGTGTCCTCCGCGCTCGTGATGCGCGGCGCGCCGGGCTCGCCGTCCGACATCGTGTAGCCTTCGTTCGACGGTCCCGATTCCCGGTCGTTCGCCCGGTCGCCCGCCGTGGCGAAGTAGTAGTAATACTCTCCGATGACCGGCGGCGACGTGGGATTCGACGCGGGCCCGTCCACGAACGAATAGGTGTCCCTCTTCCTGGCCTCGACCTCCCCGACCGCCTCGGGATCGAGCACCTCCGTCTTCCGGTACACGGTATAATGCGTGACCCCGCCCCCCGTGACGTCTTGCGGCGATTTCTCCCAGGTAACGCTTACGGCGCCCGACGCGTCGCAGAGAATATCATTCGCCTGCAGATTCTCCGGGGGATCGATCATCGTGTTCCTCAGCGGCATGCCGATTTCTTCGTTCGAAGGGACCGAAGCATCGAGGCTGATCGTCCAGACGCAGTACGTATACTTGGTGCCTCGCGACAGACCGTCGTCGACGATCGAATAGCTCGGCGAATCGATCGCCGGCACGGTCCTCACCGTCAGGTAGCTCGGATCGCTCGCCGATTTCCTCCTCACCTCGTACACGGTGATCGGATTCGGAAAGCAGGTCTCGGAAGGCGATCTCTTCCAGGTGACGGTCAGGGCCGTACCCTCGTCGTCAGGGAAATCGAGGATATCCGTTATCTGGCATGCCGATATGCTGCCCGAGAAATAGACCGCGCCGTACTCGTTCGAATCGATCGAGGGTATGGTGTCGAGCGAAACGGCCCGAGCGATGTAATAGTAGTAGCTTCCCGCCGTCGGAGGATTCAGCGCGACGTTATTCGTGGAATTGTCGAGAAAGGTATAGTACTCGGAGCCGTTCGCGGTGATCGCTCCGATGTACGCTTTCGAAAGGATGCCTCCGCCCTTCGTCGATCCGCGGTATAAACGATAGTTCCGGACGTTGCCGCCGGAGGCCAGATCTTCCGCCGATCGGCGGATGACGACCGACACCTCGTTGATCGCGTCGCAGGGCGTGTCGAAGGCGCTCACGATGATCGGCGGCTGGGGGCCGTTCGGAAGGGCTCGCACCGGACCGACTACGTTCGACGGATTCGATTCCTGGGGCCTGCAGTCCCAGGCGGTCACCATATAATAGTACGGCGTGTCGATCACGGGCCCTCCGCCCGGCGAATGGACATCGTCGTTGATCGCGTACGAGGCCGCGCCGGTAGGGGCGATCGAGTTGATGCAGGTCCACTCCACCTGACCTTCTTCCCGGCGGTACAGGGAATAGGTATCGATGTCCCTCTCTCCCGCCGTTTCGTCGGTCGACTTCGCGAACGCGAGCGTGATGCTCTCGCCCGCGTCGCGCGGCGTATCGGAGCCGCTCAGGCCGGTCGGCGACGCGGGAGGATTGCCGCAGGCGTGCAGGTTGGCGCTCCCGGTCCCCACGTTCCTCGGCCGGATCTTGCTCGTCATCACGATGGACCGGTATTTCCGCTCGGCGCCGCTCGTGCTGTGCGGACCGACGTAGCTCGCCTCAATGTTCGGGGATTCGGCCTCGACGTTCACCGCCACCTCGATGATTTTACCGTGCTGGTTCTGGGGAACGCGGGTCATCGCCGCGATCTCCGCCTGGCTCAAGGCGCCGTTGTTGTCGGTGTCACCCCAGAGCCGGATCGTGCCGTTGCTGAGGAAGTCGCCGTAGTATTTGAACAGCGGCTCCGGCAGCTGGCCGTCCGGATAGTTCTCCCTCCCGCGGAGGCCGTACGCGATCATGTCGATACGCGTGCCGTTCTCCTCGCGCATGAGCGCGTAATCGGCCGGATTCTGCGTTTCCGTGTAGCGATCGGACGAGTTCACGAGCCCGTTCGCGTCGCGGTCGAAGGTGTAGCGGATCGTCTCGGCGCCGTTGTTATAGCGCTCGCGGGTTCCGAGGTTCTCGCCCGGATAATCACCCGGGGAATAGAACGCTCCGCTGCTGAGAGGAACCGCCTGAGTCTTGCCCATCGAGGGAACGCCGAAGGAACCGCTCGAAACGTCCGCGTTGAATATCACCTGGTACGGAGCGGCGTCCACGAATATCGGCTGTTTGTCGAAATCGTCGATGTTCGTCCCCGCGAGTCGCAGATCCCTCATGAGCGTCTCGAGGGAGACGCTCGCGTTTTGCTGCGCGCTCACGATCTGGTTCTGCGCCTCCCCCGCCTTCTTCTGCGAGGTGAGCACGTTGTACGAGATCATGATGAGGAGCGCGCCGACGGTGAGCGCAATCATCATCTCGAGAAGCGAGAACCCGCGATTTCTGTTCGATCGATTGTTCATGATCCATCACTCCATATTAAAGCTTGATATCCTTGAACCTGCTGATGCTCGAACGTATCTCCATGTTGCGGGCTATTCCGTTGTCTCGCCATTCTACACGGACGGTCACTTCCTTCATGACGCTCGTGCCGAGAGCGTCCACGGAGTCGGCGATCGCCACCGCCCTCCGGAAAGGGGAGTAATTGGCACTTCCGCCTTCGATGGTGCCGTAGTCCTCCGTGGGAAACGCGCCCGCCGTGATGTTGTCGTAGCGCGTGCTGCTCAGAATCTGTTCCATCCGCTGGTGTGCCAGATTGGTGGCGACGACGACATGCTTCGACCGGACGTTGGAATGCATCGCCTGGAACATGACGCGCGTGAGGCTCAAGACCCCCACGGCGAAGATGGTCATGGCGACGAGAATCTCCACGAGGGTCATCCCTGCATCGCTTCCAAAGGGCTTCTTTATCCGCATAGCGACCTCCGCTCGGATACCCATGTCAGTTGTAGGTCGGCCGCGCGAGAATGACGGTCCCGGTCGAGCGCCGCACCGCGAGCATCTGATCCGAGCCTTTCTTCTGCGCCCGGAAATCCGCTTCCGACATGACGAAAACCAAACCTTCCTCGTTCGTGCTGCCGTTCGGGTAGAAGATCACGCGCGGGGGGATTCCCGAAAAGGTGATGGGGCTCGTGACGTACGTACCGTCCGGGCCGACCGATCCCCCGATCAACCCGAACATCTGTCCGGCGGGCAGCTCGTAGGGCCCGTAGATCCTCTCGCCGCTGTCGGCTCTCCCGTTTCCCCGGTTGGTCGGAACGAAACCCGCTTCGGCGGGATTGCCTCCGCCGCCGCCGTCATCGTCCAGAATCGTTATCGTCGAAGCGCTGAGACTGAAGAAGGCGACATAGTTGTTTCTCTCGTGGATGGCCCTGCCGCGGGCTTGCCTCAGTATGCTTGCGACGAGCTGGGCGGTGTCCTTGGACTGAAAATGGCGCATGTATCTCATGATCGGCGGCGTGCCGGCCGCGAGAACGAGCCCGAGTATGGTTACCGCGACCATCAATTCGACAAGCGTGAATCCTTTTTTCATCGTTCCTCTTCCCTGCGCAAGCCATAGAAGCTTCGCGGCGCTTTGATTCCACAATCTTTGGACGCTAAAGGCGTACCAGTTGCGTGAATTTCTTCAACTGCTTTGCTTTTCAATTGATTAGGGCTGTCCGGGTTCGACGGCAGGAGCCGCTGGAATGTCAAATTGCACGGAATCGTTGCAAAATGGATATGCAACGCCAGTGTTATTTGATTGTAATTAAAGAAGTTATATCATCCGATAAGGCAAATGGAGAAACCCGCGCTCACTCTCCGCAATCATGAGGAAGAATCCTCGCATGACGGACAACGCACTACCCGGACCGTTCGCGCGGGCGAAAAGCCGCCGCAAGAAAAATCCCCGGTCCCGAGGGACCGGGGATTCAAGGGTCGTGCGTGCCCGGACGCGGCTCGCGTCTCAATCGGCTTCCAGCCCCGGAACGGCTTGAGAGATGCGCTCCCTCGAAAGGAGGTACTGCCAGTACTTCTCCGTCTCATCCTCGATCCAGCGCAGATCCTTTTCGCCGAGGTGGCGGAAACGTCCCTGCGCCATACAATAGTCCTTGATCGGCGAGGGTTCGAAGTCCTTCCAGATCTTCCACGTCTTGCCGTCGTCCGTCACCTCGAGGAGCGGGAAGATCTTCGAGGTGACCGCCTGGCGAGCCATCGCGACGGAGAGCTCGGGAGCGAGCTTCCATCCCGTCGGGCACGGCGCGAAGACGTGCAGAAACCGCGTCCCCTTGAACTCCCGCGCCCGTTTGAACTTCTCGATGAGATCCTTCGGGTACGCGACCGAAGCGGTCGCGATATAGGGAATCGAATGGGCCGCCATGATATCGATCATCTTCTTCTTCGGACGCTTCTTCCAGTGAGCCCCGGGCGTCGTCGTCGTCCACGCGCCGATCGGCGTCGATGAGCTCCGCTGGATCCCCGTGTTCATGTACGCTTCGTTGTCGTAGCAGCAGTAGATGATATCCTCGTTGCGCTCGGCGGCGCCGGAGAGCGCCTGGAGGCCGATGTCGAACGTTCCCCCATCCCCCGCCCACGCCATGACGACCGTCTCCGTATCGCCCCGCATCTCGAGGCCGGCCTTGAGCCCCGACGCGGCCGACGCAGCGGTCTCGAACGCCGTGTGGAGGATCGGCACCTTGAGAGACGAGTGCGGGAACGGCCCGTCGATGACGGACCAGCAGCACGCGGGAAGGACGATAGCGGTCCGGGGCCCCAGCGCCTTGAGGGCGAAGCGCATCGCCTGCGTTGCACCGCATCCCTGGCAGGCCAGGTGTCCGGAGGTCATGAGCTCGCTCGTCGGGATCTGAG
>JAPLKY010000038.1 GCA_026387805.1 Candidatus Krumholzibacteriia bacterium | reverse complement strand
GTCCCGGATGACGACCCTCACCCCGCGCGGACAGACCACATCCTGCACCGCGCCGCCCGAAATGATGATGTCAACCTTTCGGTCCATTGGAATCACCTCCTTTCTAGTAAGGTGTAAGGCAATCCGCATCATAATCCATCTATTATCAGTATTCCTCGTATCGCAGATTCTTCGCCTCTTCGCCGTTTTAATCCCTTTTTCTCTTGACTCTTCCCTTGCGCCGTCCGAGAATAACTCGGTTTGGTGCCGGTTACACGGTTCGATGCACACTCATTCGTTTCCGGTACGCAGGACGGGGGGAAAGAGATGGACGATCTGCTCCCAGTTTCGCCTCCTCTTTCCGCCGAACTGTCTGAAAAGCAGAACGGAAGATGGCCACGATAAGGTCTTCGGCTTGCATAGCGCGATTGTGCCTTTCTCTCCTCCTGGCCGTCTCTTTGACAGGAACAGCACTTGGAAAGGAACCGACGACAGGCGCCCGCAAAATGGAAGCAGCGGGCTGAGAGTATCGCGAAAATGATCGCGGAAGGGAAAGAATGATCGAGGGGGAATGGCGGTGGGTGAAGAAGGTGGATTTTGGCAATACAGGCGAGAGGAGAATCAACCATGCTTGCACTTAATGGAGAATCGGGCATGTCTGCGCTTGGTCTGTCAGGAAGGACAATCCGGAAGAGGACTCCCTTGGCTGGAGTTCTACCCTTGCTCTGTCTGATGTTGCTTGTTTCCCCGTCGGCCTTGGCCGGCCTGACTTTCACTAATGTGATAGACACCCTTCAGATTGATGGCGTGGGGGATAAGAATTCGGCAATCTTCTTTGACGCGGACGGCGACGGGGACCTGGATCTATTCGTGTGCTCGGTGTCGGGACAGAACCGTCTGTTCCGCAACAACAACAACGGGACGTGGACAAATGTGACTGACGCTGCGGAGTTATCTGCATTGGGAAACATCAGAGGCGCTCTCGCCGGGGATATTGACAACGACGGACTCGCTGATCTCCTCTTGGTGCCCGCGTCGGGGACATACACGATTCTGCATAACAACGGGAACCTTTCTTTCACAAGCGTTACATCCTCTGCCGGAATACAGGACGGCCCGGGCACTAATTCAAGCTACGGAGCGTCGTTCGTGGACTATGACAACGACCGTTACTTGGACTTCATTTGCTATCCGGGACGCATGGTCATATATCGAAACAAGGGGAACTCCACCTTCACTCGCATGGACTCAAGTAAGACGGGCCTGGTTGGGTATGCGTCGTTGCCGCGAAGCCTGACCTGCATGGACTATAACGGGGATGGAAGAACAGACGTTCTCTCCACCGCTGTCTATGATCAAGGCTATCATCTTTGGTGGCAACAGGCTGACGGTACATTCGTGGATCAGACCACAGGCGCCGGTCTTTCCGGAGGAGTCGCGGAGGGATCGTCGTGGGGGGACTACAACAATGATCTGCTGCCGGACCTTTACATAGCCGGAAATGCCGCTTTGTACCGCAACCAAGGGGACGGAAGTTTCCTGAATATCGGATCCTCCGGTATCACCTCGTCAGACGCCGATGCCTCCTATTTCGCCGATTTTGACAACGATGGCCTGGAGGATGTACTGATTGCCTCAACGGTTCATGCGACTCGGCTTTACAGGAACAACGGCAATGGAACGTTCACGGATGTCGCCACTTCAGCCGGGATCACCACAACGATTCTCGGGCAGGAAGGCCCAAACGGATCCGTAGTTGCCGATTTCGATGGGGATGGCGCTCTTGACATCTACATACCGGGCAGCGCTTCCCCCAGTATTCTCTACCGAAACAATCTCCATAGCGATCCGATCCTGAGTCAGAATCACTGGGTTGAGTTCCAGCTGGAACACCCAATCGGAGATCTCAACGCATCCGGCATAGGCGGAAAGATCGTCGTTAAAGCCGGCGCTTACCAGGGCGCTCGATTTATTCAAGGATCAAATGGGGGTCGGGACGCCAACAATAGTCTTCAGGTTCATTTTGGGTTGGGATCGGCGGATTGGATCAATGAGGTCAGTCTCTATGCCCACGGTCAACTCCAACTGAAACTCAACGATCTGGCGCCCGACCGTTGCTATCGCTTGGGTCTTGCCGCACCGCACAACGTGTCGCCGGCCGACGGCGCGACGATGGTTTCGACCCTCCCCACCCTTCAGGCTTCGGCATTCACCGATTCGTCGCACGCACACCAGGCCTCGCAGTGGCAAGTGCGCGAAGCGAGCAACCCCACGGGCTACACCCTAACGGTTTACGACTCCGGGACTACCCAGACGGCGCTCACTGCGGCCACGCTGCCGGCCGGCGCGCTGGATTACTATACGACGTATTACTGGCGGGTCCGTTATCAAAACAGTTTTGGGATATGGAGCGATTGGTCGGCGGAAACCGCTTTCACCACCACGTATGTCGGATCGTCGCGCCCGATCAACCTGACTCCGGCCGACGGAGCGACCAGCATTCCCCTGACCGCGTCTCTCACCGCCTCGGGTTTCTACGAACCGGGCCGCACGCACAAAGCCTCGCAGTGGCAGATTCGCAATGATGCAAGTCCCGCGGACTACTCTCAAACGGTCTATGACACGGGCCCAACTCAGGCGGCTCTGACGGCGCTTTCGGTGCCGGCGGGGGCGCTCGATTATGCCACCTCATACGATTGGCGGGTTCGATACCTCAACGATCTCGACGTCTGGAGCGAATGGTCGCTCGAAACCGGGTTCTTCTCCTCGAACGGAAACTATCGCCGCGTGACGCTTCTGCCGGTGACCGGCCAAATCGAAGACGTCCTGCTCGACGAGACC
>JAPLKY010000175.1 GCA_026387805.1 Candidatus Krumholzibacteriia bacterium | reverse complement strand
GGCGCTCGTCTTTTCGTCCTCGTCGTGGCACGAGGGAGTCGTCGGGATCGGAGCCGCGCGGCTCGCCGAGCGCTACAACATGCCGTCGATCCTCATTGCCGTGCGCGATGGCGTCGGCAAGGGTTCGGCGAGGTCCGCCGGACTCGTGAACGTCAAGGAAACGCTCGAGCGCTGCGCCGAGCATCTCATCGAGTTCGGCGGGCACAAGGAAGCGGGAGGGTTCAGCATTCGCGAGGACGCGATTCCCGATTTTCAGAAAATGTTCGAAGAGGTCGTCGACGAGATCTCCCGCCGCCCCGCCGAGCCGAGCGTCTTCAAGGTTGACGCCGAGATCCCGCTCGGCGAATGCACGCTCGCCCTCTTCTCGTTCGTCGAGCGGCTCGGACCCTTCGGCGCGGGAAATCCGGAGCCGGTGCTTATGATCCGCGATATCGAAGTGCTTCCCGGCACGAGAGTCGTCGGGGACGGGCATCTCAAGATCGAAGCGCGCGACCGGAACGCGGACGCGCGGGATCTCATCGGATTCTCGCTCGCGGGCGAATGGAAACCCGCCGACGTCATCGGCCGGCGAATCGACGTCCTCATCAATCTCAGAAAGAACGTTTACCAGGGCAGAGTGGAACCGCAGCTTCAGATCGTTGCGATCCGCCATGCCGGACCCACGCCGGGCGCCGAAGCGTGCCCGGCCTCTTGATCGCGCGGGGGTGCGCGGGATGCGCGTCGTCGTCCAGCGTGTGAGCGAGGCGAGCGTCGAGGTCGACGGGAAGACGGTCTCCTCGATCGGTCCGGGGCTCCTCGTTCTCGCCGCGTTCAGGAGCGGCGACTCGGAACCGGATCTCGACTGGATGGCCCGGAAGTGCCTCGAGCTCAGGATCTTCGAGGACGAGGGAGGCAAGATGAACCGCTCGGTCCTCGACGTCGGGGGAGGGGTGCTCGTCGTGTCGCAATTCACCCTCTACGGGGAATGCCGGAAGGGACGACGCCCCGATTTTCTGGCGAGCGCTCCCGCCGAGGCGGCACGAATTCTCTACCGGAAATTTCTCGATATCATAGGCGGGTTCTACCCGAAGGTCGCCGAGGGGGTCTTCGGCGCGAAGATGAACGTCCATCTCGTGAACGACGGTCCCGTGACGCTCATCATCGACCGGGGTCCCGAGGAAGCGTGAGGGGGATGCGAGCGCGATGAATCCGTTTCTCGGACCAGAGCTGCAGCGGGACCTCGTGCTCGCCTCCGCGTCGCCGCGCCGGCGGGAGATACTCGAGCGGCTCGGCTTCGGGTTCGAGGTGTTTCCGGCGGGCGTCGAGGAAAACGATATCTCCTGCGCCGATCACGCGCGCTTCGCGATTCTGCTCGCCGAGAGAAAGGCGGAGGCGGCGCGCCGCGCGAGACCGCACGCGACCGTCATCGCCGCCGATACGATCGTCGTGTGCGGCGATTCAAGGCTCGGGAAGCCGGTCGACGAATCGGACGCCTCTTCGATGCTGCGCTCGCTATCCGGCCGCGCCCATGAGGTCATAACGGGTGTCGCGGTCATCGCGCCCGACGGAAGGCGTCTCGCCGAGGCCGAGCGGACCCGCGTCTACTTCCGTCTCCTTTCCGGGGACGAAGTGGCGCGGTACGTCGGGACGGGCGAGCCGTTCGGCAAGGCCGGGGCGTACGCGATACAGGGATACGCGGCGCCGTTCATTCAGAAGATCGAAGGCTGCTATTTCAACGTCGTCGGATTGCCGGTGAGTCTCCTTTTCGCGATGCTCTCGATGCTCGAAAGGACGATGGATGATCATTCCAACCATTGTTTACCGGCGGGGAGCGGTAGAGATCATCGACCAGACGCTCCTCCCGCGCGAGGAACGGATCGTGCGGCTCGCCGGCATCGAGGAGACCGCGGAGGCCATCAGATCCCTCCAGGTGCGCGGCGCCCCGGCGATCGGCATCGCCGCGGC
>JAPLKY010000420.1 GCA_026387805.1 Candidatus Krumholzibacteriia bacterium | reverse complement strand
CGGATCCGCGCTTTCTCTACCGGAGCGCAAGCCATCGTGACGCTCTCGCCTCCATCACCTACGGGGTTTTTCAGCGGAAAGGGTTCATCGCGGAGACGGGGGAGGTCGGCGTTGGAAAAACGACGGTGGTCGGGGCTTTCGTCGATCTTTTCCAGCCGTCCCTCGAGGTGGCGTTCATATTCTCGACCAAGTTTCCGTTCGAGCAGCTCCTGTACCTTATCTGCAAGGATTTCGGTCTCGACGTCGACGGCAAGAACAAGGCGCAGATGCTGCTCGCGCTCAACGATTTTCTCATTCAGCGAAACGAAGGCAACCGAAATTCGCTTCTCATCATCGACGAGGCGCAGAACCTCTCGCCGGACGTGCTCGAGGAGCTCCGCATGCTCTCGAACCTCGAAACGCGGGACCGGAAGCTCCTGCAGATCATGCTCGTCGGGCAACCCGAGCTCGAGACGATTCTGAACATGAACGAGATGCGGCAGCTCAGGCAGCGGATACCGGGCATATGCAGAATATCGATGCTGAACCGCGAGGATGTCGAGAATTACATCAAGTACCGGCTTGAGATCGCGGGAGGGAAGAACGGCGGGGCGCACTTCACCGCCGATTCGTTCGAGGAGATCTATCACTATTCAGGAGGGATCCCGCGCCTCATCAACGTTCTGTGCGACCGGGTCCTTCTCATCGGATATGTGGCGAACACGCGCGTCATAGACGGACGCGTCGTCCGTGAAGGGATGCGGGATCTCGCGTCGCCCGAATCGCCGGCGCGGGATCGGCGCGTCGGACCCCGATTGTAGCGCCGTGCGCTGCGGGAGGTTGCGGTGAGCAAGATTTACGACGCCCTGCGAAAGGCGGAACGGGATCGAGGACGGCCGCGCGCCAAGCCGGATCGGGCGGCCGAAGCACCGGCGCCGCGGCTTCGGCACGAGTCCGTCCTTCTCGCGGGGATGGACGAACGGTTCCATCGATCGCTCCTCAATCTCAAGAACGCCATCGATTCCGGGCTGAAGGGCAAGGAGTCGCGCGTGATCCTCTTCACGAGCGCGATCGCGGGGGAGGGGAAAACGACCATCGTCGCTTCCCTTGCGCGCGTGATCGCTTCCGGCGAATCGCAGAAGATTCTCCTCGTCGACTGCTCGACGCGCAATCCGGAGCTCCATAGGCTCTTCGGGCTCAAGAACGAAAGAGGCCTCGTCGACTTTCTCGCGGGAAGGGCCGCCATCAAGGACGTGATACAGAGCGTCGATCAGGGAGTGCTCGACCTCGTGGCGGCCGGAACGATGGACGGCGTCGAGGGCACCCAGATGCTCTTCGGCTCGGAGCGGTTCGCGATCTTCATCAAGGAGGTCGCCGCCGCGTACGAATACGTTCTCGTCGACAGTTCGGCGATCCTCGAGGCTCCCGAGACCCCGATCCTCGGTTCCCGCGCCGACGGGATCGTGATGGTGATATTCGCGAGCAAAACGCGCCGCGAGGTTATCAAGCGGGCAATGTCGATGGTCGAGAAGCTCGACGGCGCGTTCATCGGCACGGTTCTCAATCGGAAACGGTACTACATT
>JAPLKY010000113.1 GCA_026387805.1 Candidatus Krumholzibacteriia bacterium | reverse complement strand
CGTATCGGGCGATTCGTATTTGAGCGTCCGAACCGAATCCTCGTCGATGAACGCGAGGTTCATGGCGCGCAGATTGCCGATGCTCCATTCGAAGGGTTCGAGCAGCGCCGCTTCGATGGCGACGACCTTGTCGAGCCCGGTCCTGACGACGTCGACGAGATAATCCTTTTTGTTGCCGAAGGCGATGGTCACGGTTTCCTTGCCCTTGACCAGGATGAGCTTCCCGACGGGGGATGCGAGACCGTACGGGGCGAGCTCTTTCGTATCCTCCCGGACGAACTCGTGAATGACGGCGTCGGTGAGCCTGGAGAGATATGCCTCGAGCACCGACCGGTTCGCCCGAATGCGCTTTGCGGCGAACCACCAATATCCCTTTTCCTTCACGAGCCCGATTCGCTTCGAACCCGTCCGGATCTCCACCGCGTCGATGGATTGATAACCCTCGGGGAGAAAGTTCTTGTCGCGGAAGTGGAAGAGGCCCTTGTTCATTACGTTGCGCGTGAGCTCGCTCGAAAGGATCACGTCTCGGGAGCTTCCCAGCCGAAGGTAGCAGTTCGAGCCGGCCGGCGTCTTGTCGCCGACGAGAAGAGTGTCCGGCGCTTCGCCTCCCGCGCGGAGAATAATGAGCGTCGCGAACGGCTTCTCGAGTCCATAGTCGGCGAAATCTCGGACGTTCTCGAGCACGGAGCTCCTGTGGCCTGGAACGATCTGGTCGACGAAGGATGATATCTCGGGCCCCGACCCCGGCGCCTCGACGGGGAACACGACCTTCCATCCGGAGCCGGAACGCGCGACTTCGACCCGCTCCCCCTTCGGATTGACGAGGATAAATCGTTCGACGTCTTCGGACCGATAGCGAAAGAGCTTGGCGTTCAGCTTGCGTTGCGCCACGCTCCGAACACGATTCTTCTCGTCGACGAGGAAGAAGTAGCCCGCGATCACGACGAGCGCCCCGATAAGAATCCATGTCGTGGTCTTGAAACTCATTAGGCTCCCCCGTCAGGCGGATCTCCGCCGGTGGACGAGCACGAGCACGCCGATGCAGCCGACGATCGCGGGCAAACCGACGACCGGAAGCCAGAAAACGGTACGCCCCTGGCGCATGTTCAGAATGACGGGCTGGCTCACGGGATCCTTCGCCCGCACCGCGATGAGATCCTCCTCCTCCGCGAGCCATCCGATCGTATTCAGGATCAGGTCCCTGTTGCCCGAGAGGTCGAGGTACGCGTTGCTCGCGAAATCGCTGTCGCCGAACACGACGATGCGGCCGTTGCGCGCCCCGCCGCCCGCCCCGACGTTTCGAGCCGGCGAGGGAGCGATCTCCTTTTTCGCGACCACGGCGACGGCGAGCGGTCCCGCCAGATCGCGATCGGGTTCATACCGGGTCTTCCCCTTGAGAGCTTCGGCGAGATTCGTCTCCGCGAACGCGGAGGCTCCCGTCGAGGCGAGCACCTCGATCTCGACGCCCGCCGGTTTTTCCTTCGCCGCGGCGAGAGCGCGGACCTGGGGGAAGAAGGATGCGACCTTGAAACCCTCGGTGATCGCGTGTTTCCCGTACTGGTTGACGACGGGGGTGAGGTAGTTGCCGGAGACCAGTTTCGCGAAGCGGTCCACGACGATGCTCTTGGTGACCTCGATGCCGTAGCCCTCGACGATGTTCTCGAGCCGCGGGACGTCGACGAGCGGATCGATGAGAACGAGAATGCTTCCGCCTCCCGACATGAAGCGCTCGATCATTCCCCTTTCGGGCGCATAGAGGTCCTTCTCGGGGCCCGGGATCAGGAGAATCGCGCAATCGGGAGGGATCGAGTCCCGGAGCGTGAGAAGGTTTCTGATCGCATAGCCTTCGGCCTCGACCGAGCTCTTGAGCCCGCTCAGACCGGCCGGCTGCGCGTCGTCAATCGATTTTTCGCCGTGCCCGGTGAGACAGTAGATGATCCTTTTCGTATCGCGCGTCACTTTGAGAATCGCATTCGTGAGCTTTTCCTCGGTGGTCTGGGCAATCTGCTCCTCGCTCCCGCCGCTCTCGACGACGATCGTGCCGTAGCTCCTGATCTTGTAGCGCCTCGCCGCGACCGGATCCTTATCCGGATCGATGAATGAATACTTCACGCGCGGATTCTCATCGGCGTACTCCCTGAGGAGGTCGGCGAGGGCGGTCCTGTCCGGCGCGTCGGCCTTGAAGAAGCAGGTAAAGACGACCTCCTTCCCCAGCCGGTCGAGAATCTTCACGGTCTGGGGCGACAGGGAGAATCGCTTGTTCGCCGTCGTATCGAACGCCACGCCGTGTCGTGAGGCGAGCATCTGGAGAAGGACGAGTATCGCGGCGAAGGCGAGGATCGAGACGGCGGCGTTGATCCCGAATCGCGCGTTGCGTTTCGAGCCCTCGCTTCGCGCGCCGCGGAGATTGAGCGCCGCCGACGCCGCGACGAGCGCGATCCCGATAACGAGCGGGACGACGGCGGGCCATCCGCTCGAAGAGAGGATTCCGTAGATCAATCCTCCGGCGATGACGAGCACGAGGCCGAGAGGCCCGAGGATTCTCCTGAGCCGTTCCATCGTCAGCTCCTCCCGTGAGATGATTCGAGAGATCGCAGCGTCATGAAGAGAAAGAACGCCGTGAGAAAGACGTAGTACGTGACGTCCGGCAGGCTGATGACCCCTTTCGAGAATGAATCGTAGTGATCGAGGAGGGAAGATTGCGCGATGATCTTTCCGACGGTGGGTCCCGCGAAAGGCGCCGCCCATCCTATGACGAGAAAGAACAGAGACACGCCGAAGGTCGCGGCGCCCGCGACGATTTGGCTAGTCGTAAGCGAAGAGAAGAAGATTCCCATCGCGATGAAGCTCGTGCCCATGAGGAAGAGCCCGAGGTAGCTCGTGACGACGGGCCCCGGCTCGGGGTTCGAAAAAATCGCGAGCATCGCCGGGTAGAGGAGCGTGCCGGCGATCATGACGGCGAACACGGTCAGCGCGGCCAGGTACTTGCCCATGACGGCCGCGAAATCGCTCAGGGGATAGGTGAGGAGGAGTTCGAAGGTTCCCTGCTTCTTTTCTTCGGCGAAGAGCCGCATCGTCAGAAGCGGGAGAACGAAGAGAAGCACGACGCTCATGTTTCCCATGAGCGGCCGCATGACTCCTTCGATCAGGTTGAGAGTCTCGCCGATGTACGGCTGGCGCCCCGCCTGGTATGAGAGATAATTGTAGTAGCGGAAGACGCTGAAGAAGAAGTACCCCGAGAGCGCGAGAAAACCGCCTATCATGACGTACGCGGTCATGGATTGAAAATAGTGCTGCAATTCCTTCCGGTAGATCGCGGCGAGCTGCCCCATCTAGCTCACCTCCTCGGTGACGAGCTGCAGGAATATCTCTTCGAGCGAGAGCTCCTCCCGGTGGAGCTCGAGAAGCGGGAGCCCCTCGGCGACGAGCGAGCGCGCGATTTCCTCGCGAATATCTCGTGCGGGCGCGCAGTCGACCATGAAGGCGCCCATCCCATGCTCGCGCGGTTTCTCTCTGATCGCGACGACGCCGTCGATCTTCGCGAGTATCCTTTCCGCGCGCGCCAGTACGTCCCCTTCGTCCCTCAGCGCGACGCGCACGATCGAAGACGTCGCGAGACGGGAGCGGAGGTTTTCGGGCGTATCGGCGGCGACCAATTCTCCGCGGTTGATGATGATGACGCGGTTGCAGACCTGGCTCACCTCGGGAAGGATATGGCTCGAGAGGATCACGGTCTTCTCTCCGCCGAGATTCCTGATGAGCCGCCTGATGTCGATGATCTGCTTCGGATCGAGTCCGAGGGTCGGTTCGTCGAGAATGAGGATCTCGGGATCGTTCAGCGTTGCCTGGGCGATGCCCACGCGCTGTTGATATCCTTTTGAGAGCTTTCCGATCGTCCGTCGGGGGACCTCCTCGAGCCCGCATCGCTCGATTGCCCGGTCGATCTCGCCCCGGCGCGCCGAGGGTTTCACGCCTTTGACCCGCGCGACGAAATCGAGATAACCGTGCACGGTCATATCCCCGTAGAGGGGATTGCGTTCGGGGAGGTATCCAATTCGCTTGCGGACCTCCATCGACTGATCGAGAATATCGAATCCGCAGACCTTCGCGGTGCCCGAGGTCGGAGAGAGATAGCACGTGAGCATCTTCATCGTCGTCGTTTTGCCGGCCCCGTTCGGTCCGAGAAAGCCGAGGACCTCCCCCTTCTCGACCCGGAAATCGAGATTGGTGACACCGATGGTGGCGCCGTATCGTTTCGTCAGGTTTTCCACCTGGATCATCGGTCAATCCTCCAGGGTGCGTTTTCCTTGGATTGCTGCGTTCGCTTGAATTCCGTAACTTGTAGCAAATAAATCTATAAATTATTGCCCGGCATGTCAAGGGAAGCGGAGAATTCTCTTTACCTCGGCGGCGCCTCTTGCCTATTATTCAAAAAAACGGGAGATCGAGGATCGGATGAGTTATCAGATTTCGAAGAAACGGATTCGCCGGAGCCTGCAGATTTTCACGCTGGTGAGCCTGGGAAGCGTCGTCGTCATCTTCCTCTTCACCCATTCGCACATGACGACCGAGGCCCTCAAGAGCATCGAGCCTCTGTGGCTTCTCTGCGCCATTCCGTTCATCATCCTCGATTGGCTCGGGGGAGGATATCGTCTCTATCTCTTCAGCCGCGTATTTCATCCTCAAATCCGGTTCAAGACATGCGTGAAGGCGAATCTCGCGAACTACTTTCTCGGATCGATCACGCCCTCGCAGACGGGCGGAGGGCCGGCGCAGATCTATATGCTCTACGTCGGCGGGATGCCGGCCGTGGAGGCGACCTCGGCGAGCCTCATGGCGTTTTTCAGCACCACGTTCTTTCTCATCATAGCGGGAGCCGGGATGTTCGCGTTCAGGGGGAGCCTGCCGTTCTCCAAGGGGTATCTCCTCCATCTCTTCAACGTGGGGATGTTTTTTTTCCTCGCCGTGGGGGTCCTCATGATCCTCGCGCTTGCGTTTCCCGGGTTCTACCGCGAGCTTTCGCGGATCATCGTCTGCATTGTGTCGCGCGTGCGGAGAAAAGACTACCTGCGGGCGGGGAGCTGGGCGCACGGCGCGATCGACGCGATCGATCGGTGCCACCGGCAGCTCATCCACTACGCGCGGCGGCATTTTCATATCTTTCTCGCCGGCATCCTCATCAGCGCCGTATGCTTCATTTCGAAATTTGCCGTCGCGTACCTGATCGTACGGAGTCTCGGCATGCGCGCCACGTTCCTTGACGTGGCGCTTCTCCAGATGGTGATCATTCTCATCAACTACTTCTTTCCGACCCCCGGGGCAAGCGGCGCCGCGGAGCTCAGCTCGGCCGCTCTCATGTCCGCGGTAGTCTCGAAGGGGCTCATAGGCTTCTACGTCATTCTGTGGCGCCTGCTCACGACGTACGTGTCGGTGGCGGTGGGTGGTGGAGTCGTGCTCCACGAGCTCGGCAAGAGAGAGAAGGTGGAGGTCGATGACACGATTGCGGATGACGTGCCCGAGTCGGAAGAGGTCGCCGCGAACCGAGGCGCGGCGAAACGATCGATCTAAGGAAACGACGGGAGTGGACGTTCCGGAGAACGCCGGCGCGGCGCGCGGGGCGCCGGCAAAGGAAGGTTGGAGATGCGAAGAATCGTGCCGCTGCTGCTCATAATAGCCGTGAGCGTTCTCGCTTCGACCGAGGCGCGGAGCGGAGAAAACGTATGGTATTCGATCGCGGTGCCGGGGTGGGGGCAGGTGCGCGCGGGGCATTACGGGCGCGGGGCGCTCTTCCTGAGCGGCGAGCTCGTTGCGCTCACCACGCTGGCGATAGCGGACATCCAGTACAACCGCGCCGTCGAGCAGTACGATCGCGCGAAGGCTTCGTACCTGCACGCGACCTACATCGGAGACGCCGTCGACGAGTATGCGCTCATGCACGAGCGATGGGACAGCGCGGACAATCTGTATGGAATCCGGCAAACGACGCTCTATGTCGCGATCGGGGTCTGGGCCATCAACGTGGTCGATATGATTATCTTCGATTCGAAGGAAGAACCGCCTCTTTCGATATCCGCGCGTCCGGGCGGTTTCCTGGTGACCGGCTCTATTTCGTTCTGAGAGAAGGAGATTGCAATGAGATCTTTTGCCTGGTGCGTGGTGGGAGCAATCGCCGCGTTGTGCATTTCATGCGGCAAGGATCATCGGGATCTTCCGACGAGCTTCATATACGATCCGCCCCCGACGCCGACGAATTTCGTCGTGACCGGCGGCGAGGAGATGAGCACGATCACGTGGAGCTATCCGGCGCCCGCCCGAGCGTCGATCCGCGAGTTCAGGGTTTACGAGTACATCGAATCATACAACATGATGACGCTCATCGATACGACGACGGATACCGTCTTCGTCGATTCGCTGCTGATTGGAAACCTCCAATACTGCTACAAGGTTTCAGCGGTCGATACGTCGGGTCTCGAGGGATGGCGCACGGATAAGGCGTGCGCGTTCGTGCGGAGCGTGCGCTGAGCTTTCCGGGCGCTTCCGGACCCGAAATCAGAGCCATAATCCGGACGCTGCCGCGGGCGAGGAGCCGGCGTGCCCGTGCCAAAGGCATCTTTGGCACGGAAGGTGCAGCACTTCCGCCTGGTTTTTCCCGAGGTGTCGAGATGCCTTCCGACGGAAATGGCGAAAGAGCGGCAACGCAGAACCCTGCCCATCCGCGAGACTCGCGCGACGGGCAGAAGTCGTACAGCGTCCATCTCGATGATATCGCCTCCGGGATCGAAACGACGGACTCCTTCGCGATAAAATTCTCGCTTCTCACCAAAACGCCGATATCGAAAATGAAGCACCTCGTGCGCCGCCTGCCCGCGACGATCTGGTCCGGCGAGGGCCGTTCGCGGGCGGAGCACATCCTCTCTCTCATCGAGGAGGCAGGCGGCAAGGGGAGCATCGTGGAGACGGGAGGCGCCCCGTCCCCGGCCCCCGGGACCCCCGCGAGGCCGGCCAAGCCCGGCCGAAGCAAGCCCGCGTGCAGCTGGTGCGGATTTCCCATGAAAGAGGAGGAGACGCGCTGCGGGTTCTGCATGACGCCTGTCGGAGGCCCCGAAAGGAGCGAGCATCCGCAGGACAGGACGACGAAGGCGCGAGTCGTATCGGGGAAGCGTCTTATCTTCTATGGCGTGGTTCTCCTCGTCGGGATCGTGATTGTAGAGCTTTGTACGGGCTAGCGTTCACGCTACACGGTCCGTGATCCCTAGAAGAGAGCTCCTTGCTCCGGCGGCTCGATCGCGATGTCGCGGAGCGAGGGATACGCCCTGACGAGCGCGTCGGGCATCCGCTGTCTCTCGCGGGAAAGAAGATGCTTCATCTGAAAAGCGTTCACAAGCGCCTGGGCGCGGAAGTGGTTGTTCGTGATGATGTAGAGCGCGTCCGATTTCGCGGCGATCCGCCCGGCCCGCCGGCTCCATTCCTCAAGTTCCCCCTCGCGGTACAGATAATCGTAGCGTTCGTCGCGTCCCGCGCCGCTGCGCGCCCAGTCCTTGCGATTCCGGCCGTGAAGCCGGACGTATGCGAAGCGCCGATCGGTGACGATCTCCGTCGGAGGCATGGATGAGCCGATCGCCGGCTGGTCGATATTGCAGAAGGCAAGCCCGCATTCCGATAGGAGCGTCTCGGTTGAAGGCGCATTCCATGAGCCGTGGCGAAGCTCGACCGCCGTCGGGAGATCCTGGAACCAGCGACCGAGGTCGGCGAGCAGGCTTCGATTCTCGGGAGAATCCCGAAACGACCACGGGAACTGGAGAAGAAACCCTCCGATCGCGTTCCGCGCAAGGAGCGCGTCGAACGAGTGGATGAAGCGTGACGCCTCGTCCGCCGTTCCGGCCCGCTCGTGCGTGAAGCGCTGGAGAACCTTCACGGTGAAGGTGAATCCGCTCACGTCGGCGATGCGTTCCGCCCAGCTCCGCACGAGATGCCGCGAGGGGGTCCGGTAGAACGAGCTGTTGAGCTCGATGCAGTCGAAATAGCGCGCAATCGTAAGCAGCCCGTCGATCTTCTTGCCCGGCGGGTACACGGGACCGATCCAGTCCGCGTATGACCACCCCGCGGGACCGACGTGAATCGCCGCGTTCATCGAACCCATCTCCATCGTGCAAACCTCGGATCCAGAATAGCGTCCGATGCGCGGTTTCTCAAATCATTTTTCCTTCCACCGCGCCTCGGAGAAGAGGAGCAAGAGGGGGGTGTTTTTACCGCTGGCAAATGCCGCCGATATCGCGTATAAGGTCGGTATGCGTGCGTTCGAGCTTCAGAGATCCGAGCGGGTCGCGCTCTGCGCGATCATTGCAATCGCCCTGCTTCTCAGATTCTTCCGCCTCGCGCACCAATCGCTCTGGGTCGATGAGATTCTCTCATACAAGGCGTTCGCTTCGGTCGCGGGCGTTCCGTACTGGAAGAAATTCCTCTACGACGTGCACGGTCCGCTCTATTCGCTCGTCATGCATTTCTGGAGCGCCGTGTCCGAATCCGATTTCTGGCTCAGGACGCCGAGCGCGCTCGCGGGCACGCTCGCCGTATACGCGCTGTTTCGGTGGTTCGCGGAGATCGGGAGGAGGGATCTCGCGATTCCCGCGGCGCTCTTCATGGCGCTGAGCCCCTTTCACGTCTACTATTCGCAGGAGATGAGATTCTACGCGTTCCTTTCGCTCTTCGCGGTGCTCGCGCTCATCGCCTTTGAGCGGTTCCGCGCCGCTCCAACCGCGCGGAGCGGCGCTCTTCTCGGCGTCGCGTTCGCCGGCGCGTGCCTCTCGCATTTCTCGGCGCTCTTTCTGGGCGCGGCGTTTCTCGTCTATCTCGTCTGCAGCGGGAGAATGAAAGGAGCTCATCTCCGCTTCGGTGCGCTCGCCGCCGCGATCGCGCTCGTCATGATTTCCCCCTGGATCTACCGGGAGATCTGGTTTCTGCGGCAGATACACATCGTCGACATCTCGACGCTCGCCGTCGAGGAGCGGTTGAGGGGGGAGCTGACCTTGAGCCGCTGGTCGTACCCGTATGCGCTCTATGCTTTCTCCTCGGGTTATTCCCTCGGTCCGGGCCTCCGCGAGCTTCACCTGGTGACGACCGCAACCGGTCTCTTCGCGAAGCATGCGCTCGCGATCGCCGCGACCGGCATCATCTTCGGCAGCCTCCTGGCATCGGGGATCGTCCGTTCGGCCCGGCGGGGCCATCTCGGGCTCTTCCTCGCGGTTATTCTCGTCACGGTTCTCTCGGCCACCGTCGTCACCGCCTACAATATCAAGGTATTCAACGTGCGATATCTCATGTGCGCGTTCCCGCTCTATATCGCGCTCGTCGCGTACGGACTTCCATCGGGAAGGCGCGCGCGTCTCATCGCCGGGGCGGCCGTGTGCGCGATAATGCTCGCTTCGGACGGCAACTACTTCTTCAATTCGAGATACGCGCGGGAAGACGTACGGGACGCCGTCAAGGTCGTCATGAGGAGCGAAGAAGGGGGGGATCTCATCATCGCGCCGGCCGTCGAGGCCGTATTCGCCCATTATTACCGGGGGAGGAACACGATCAGATTCATCGATCCGTCGGACCTCGGAGAGGCCCGCATGAACGAAGAAATAGCCCGCGATTTCGCCTCGCATCCGCGAGTATGGTATCTGCGAAGCCGGAGCTGGTACGAGGATCCCGACGATATTCTCCTGCGATCCCTGCCGGCTCACGGGGATGTCGCGTTGAGGTGGAATGCCCCTGGAGTCGACCTTATATTATACACGAAACGAACGCGTTAACTCATTATATATATTATCGCCTATAGAATAACGCCTGACGCCGCACAATCGGGCGATTTGTCGCTTCTCGTCTCAGGGCGACGCGCTCCCCGGGTCCCATTGACAGAATCCGGAATCGGATTATAGTAGAAAGTGAGGGTCGGAATCATCAGGGGGTGTATCCCATGATGAACGAATGCCCGAAACGGACAAGATAT